>NZ_JACJKU010000069.1 GCF_016901675.1 Limosilactobacillus coleohominis | reverse complement strand
GCCCATAAAGGTCCTTCTTTCTTGGATTAGTTTAGCGACACCATTAAAGACCTTTATGGGTTTTCTTGTCCACTTATTTAACTGTTAACTTAAATATTACAATCTACGACTTAAAAAAGATGAAATACTGAAATTAAGTTGGTATTTTTGATTGCATAATTAAATAAATGTGAAGAGACTCTAGGTTTTAAATTTAAAAAGCAATATATAAGGCTTAGTGTCAATTTTTTAATGGAGAGATTTATATGGAAATTGGTATTGATCAAATAACTTTTGCTACGACACCTTTTTATATAACGATGGATGATTTAGCTGATGCTCGCCAAGTTGATCCCAATAAGTATAAAATCGGAATTGGCCAGGAGCGTCAGGCTGTTGTTCCGCCAACTCAAGATATTGTTACGTTAGGAGCTCAAGCAGCAAGCAAACTTTCACCCAAAAGTCTTCGTAATGTGTCGACTTTAATTGTTGCAACCGAATCAGGAGTTGACAATTCAAAAGCTAGTGGTATTTATATCAAACGCTTATTAGGACTCAACGATTATATTAGGGTCGTTGAGACAAAAGAGGCATGTTATTCAGCGACTGCCGCACTGCAGTTTGCTCGTGGAATAGTAGCTTTGAATCCTTCGGAAAATGTTTTGGTAATTGCAGCCGATATTGCTCGTTATGGTCTCAATACACCCGCAGAAGTAACTCAGGGAGCTGGGGCCGTAGCAATGATTATCAGTCAAAATCCCCGTGTTTTAACAATTGAAAATACAAGTGTCGCTTATACAAAAGACATCATGGATTTTTGGCGACCATTATACTCAATGGAAGCATATGTGGATGGTAAATATTCAAATCAAGTTTATGTTGATTTCTTTTTAAAGACATATCATCGTTATGTACAATTGACAGGTCGCTCTTTAGCGGATTTCGCAGCCTTAATTTTTCACTTACCTTATACTAAGATGGGGAAGAAAGGCCTGGATGGTTTGTTACAAGATGATGCAAGTCCAGTTGCGGAGCGCTTAAGGAATAACTTGGCTGCGGAGCAAAAGGTTTCGCGTCAAGTGGGTAATTTATATACCGGATCATTGTATTTAGGATTAATTTCTCTATTACAAAATGGTGATGTAACTCCTGGAGAACGAATAGGGCTATTTAGTTATGGTTCTGGAGCAGAAGGAGAATTCTATTCAGGGATTTTGCAACCAGATTATCGGAACCAAATCGGTGATGATTTACTACAAACATTGCAAAAACGTCACCAGTTATCCATTGGTGAGTATGAAAAGATGTTTAATGATCAATTAGGGATGCGTAAAGAAGATATCATTTATGATATTGATACGGATCCATCTGAATTTGTACTTGTTGGTCAGCAAGGAAATCAGCGCATTTATCAAGAAAAATAAAAATAAGTATACAAATAGCCTTAAACATTCGAATTAATCGAACGTTTAAGGCCTATTTTTTTCATTAAACTAATTTAAAAGATATTATCCCTAAATAATCCAACAACTTTCCCTAAAATGGTGACATGATTAAGAATAATCGGATCCATCGTATCATTTTCTGGTTGAAGTCGATAATAGCTTTCTTCCTTGAAAAATCTCTTACATGTGGCTTCATTATCGCTGGTCATAGCAATAACAACATCACCATTATTGGCAGTATTTTGTCGTCGAACAATAACCTTATCGCCATCTAAAATTCCCATGTTGATCATACTTGTACCTTGAATCTGCAACATGAATAAATCATCATGATCATTAATGGTCGGTGGAATAGGGAAAAAGTCGGTAGCATCCTGCTCTGCTAATATAGGTTCACCAGCCGCAACAACTCCTAACAAAGGGATTGAATTATTTTTAGGCTCAATTCCCAAAAACTCTAATCCTTCAGCAGTTATTTCTAAAGCCCGTGGCTTAGCAGGATCTTTTTTTAGATAGCCTTTTTTAATGAGCCGGTTAATATGTCCATGAACGGTCGAAGTTGAAGATAATCCTACAGCCGCACAAATTTCCCGAACGGTTGGTGGATACCCCTGAGCATCAACTTTTTTGTGTATATAATTTAAAACAGCTGTTTGTTTATCAAGTGCGTTTCTTGGCATATTTCCACCTCAATTGTTTTATTAAAATTATTTTATCATAGGTAAAACATAGTGTAAACGTACGTTCGAAAACTTTAGCATCTTGCAATCATGAAATGACTTGGTTAGACTTATAATTGCAATCATAAGGAGGATAATTATGGCTGAAGAAAATGAACAAGATAAATTACTAAAAAGAATTAATGAATTAGCTCATAAAAACAAATCAGAAGGGTTAACTGAAGAAGAAAAAATTGAGCGAAAAAAGCTACGTGATGAATATCTCAAGAATTTCCGGGAAGCTTTTAAAAGTAAAATTGAAATGACTCAAATTTTTGATAAAAATGGTAAAGAGGTTACTCCTGAAAAGATTAAAGAAATCCAACGGAAAAAGGGACTTCGTGACGATTAAAATATTCATTATTTTCAATAAATACTTTTCAAGAGTGGAGTAATTTTGTATTATTAATAATATTAACTTAAAAGGGGGAAGAAAACGTGGCAGGAACAATTATGCTGATGATTTTAGCATTATTAGTTGGTTTAGTAATTGGATTCTTTGGTGCTCGTAAGTACATGGAAAATTACTTACGTAATAATCCACCAATCTCTGAAGACATGATGCGGACGATGATGATTCAAATGGGCCAGAAACCTTCTGATCGGAAGCTTCATATGATGATGCAAACGATGAAAAACCAAGCAAAAAAGGCTAATCGTAAATAAAAAGATCGACTTTTAAAGTCGATCTTTTTTTAGAAATGATCATCCGCAGGTTTTTTAGGCATATCGTAATGGAAGTGCGGATCTAATTGATTGTCTAATTCATTAAAGGAGTCTTGCATTATCTGCTCGTATTTGGCTAATGTCTCTTCATGAAGACGTTCTTTACGGTCAATATAGATTGGATCACCAAAAGCAATTTTACGTTTTTTACGTGAAAAAAGTGCACCAAATGAAAACGGTCCTTGATATACTGCAGGAACTAATGGAACATTTGCTAATTTTGCAATCATTAAAGCTCCACCTTTTAATTCTGAAGAATAGCGAGAACCTGTCGGGAAGATGATAGTTGATAATTGAGTTTTACGAAGCTGGTTCACTGGTTTTTTAATAGCAGACGGACCAGGATTAACGCGGTTTACGGGATAAGCATTTAATTTACGCAGAAACCAATTAGCAAAACGACCTTTAAATAATTCTTCTTTTGCCATAAAACTGAATTTCTTAGGATAGATGGCCAATGCCAGTATAACTGGGTCCAGCCAAGAACGGTGGGGTGCTACAATAATATAGTTTCCCTTTGGCAGTTTATCTTTATTTTTAATAATGGCCTTACCATTAATTAGATTTAAAAAAGGATTCACTAAATGGACTAAAAAGTCGTACATATTTCATTACCTCAAATTGATTTTGTATAATATGATTATTATGATCAAGAAACAATTAACATGCAAGAAAAAATAAGGAGTAATCATGTCGGAAGATTTTTTAAAGGCTGGTGAACGAATTGATCAGTTAAGCAGTCAAGGAATACAGATTATCCAAAGCAGCAAATATTTTGCATTTTCTTTGGACGCCGTTCTCCTAGCAGATTTTGTTCGACCGAATAAGCGGCATAAATTAAAAACAATTGATATATGTGCAGGTAATGGTGCGATTGGGCTGTTTTTGAATCGTAAATTAAACGGTCACATAACAGAGGCCGAAATTCAACCTGAAATAGCGGATATGGCATCCCGAAGTATTAAGTTAAACGGTTTAGAAGACCGTTATGATGTGATGAATATAGATGTTAAAGATATTTTTGATTACGTTGATAAAGATAGCTTCGACATTGTTACATGTAATCCACCATATTTTAAAACTTTACCAAGCAGTCAAAAGAATCCCAATCGTTATTTAGCCATCGCTAGGCACGAATTAACCATTAATTTGCCAATTGTTGCTGAAAAAATGAGTGGCCTTTTAAAAATGAACGGTAAGGGTTATCTCGTGCATCGTCCAGAGCGATTGCCTGAAATTGTGCGGGTGTTGGAAAAGAATCGATTAATGGTTAAACGAATCAAATTTGCATATCCAAAGGTAAATAAACCTGCGAACATCGTACTTATTGAAGTGATTAAGGATGGTAAACCAGGTGGGTTGATTGTTGAACCACCACTGATTGTTGGCGATAAAGATGGAAACTATACTCCCGAGGTTGAGGCGATGTTAAATGACAACTAAGGCGTATTATATGTATGTAATACAATGTGCGGACAACTCTTTATACTGTGGATTTACTGATAATGTTATTCGACGCTTTAACGCGCACCAATCTTATCATGGTGCTAAATATACCAGAGTCAGGAGTCGACATCCGCTTAAATTATTATATCAAGAAGCCTTTGATAATAAGCATGATGCATTAAGTGCGGAGTATCATTTTAAACATCAAACAAGAAATAAAAAGTTGGATTACCTAAAAAAGCATGGAATAAATATAAATAATTTGTAATTAGTCCTTGCTATAGGCCCCTTTTTTATGTACAATATTTTTTGGTGCTTAATGCACAATTCACACTCACTGTAATGTTTTAATTGGTGCCGCAAGGTCTTTAAAACAAATGATCAGTGGGGAGGGAAAAACTATTTGGAGGTATTATTTCATGTCTGTTGTAAGTATGAAACAATTGCTTGAAGCTGGTGTCCACTTTGGTCACCAAACTCGTCGTTGGAATCCTAAGATGGAACCATACATCTTTACTGAACGTAACGGTATTTACATTATCGATTTACAAAAGACTGTAAAGATGATTGATTCTGCTTATGATTATGTTAAGAATGTTGCTGCTGACGGTGGTATCGTACTTTTTGTTGGTACTAAGAAGCAAGCACAAGATTCAATCGAAGAAGAAGCAACTCGTGCAGGTCAATACTACGTTAACCATCGTTGGTTAGGTGGTACTTTAACTAACTGGAAGACTATTCAATCCCGGATTAACCGTTTGAAGGAATTGAAGAAGATGTCTGAAGATGGAACATTTGATGTTCTTCCTAAGAAGGAAGTTTCAGTATTAACTAAGCAACGTGAAAAGCTTGAACGTTTCTTAGGCGGTATTGAAGATATGCCACGGATCCCAGATGTTATCTACATTGTTGATCCACACAAGGAACAAATTGCTGTTCGTGAAGCTCACAAGCTCCACATTCCAATCGTAGCTATGGTTGATACTAACACTGACCCAGATGATGTTGATGTTATTATCCCATCTAACGATGATGCTATTCGTGCTGTTCGTTTGATCACTTCCAAGATGGCAGATGCTGTTATCGAAGGTAAGCAAGGTCAAGACGAACAAAAGGCATCCGATGACGATGTTGCCGACAACGCTGAAGTTTCAGAAGATTCTTTAAAGGACCTCAAGAAAAACGTTGAAGGTAAATAATTAAAATAGTTAATACTTAGGCTGTTTTGCAGTTGGACCGTGGTGGCCTGAGTGCGAAACAGCTTTTTATTTAAAAATATTTATAATTTAAGGAGAGATTTAATTATGGCTATCAAAGCTTCACAAGTTATGGAATTACGTAAAAAGTCCGGCGCTGGTATCATGGATGCTAAGAAGGCATTAGTTGAAACAGATGGTGACATGGACAAAGCAATGGATTACCTTCGTGAAAAGGGCATTGCTAAAGCAGCTAAGAAGAGTGACAAAATTGCTGCTGAAGGTTTGACTGACATTGTTGTTGATGGAAACACAGCTGCCATTGTTGAATTAAACTCCGAAACTGACTTTGTGGCTGCCTCAGATCCTTTTAAGGCTGCATTAAATGATGTTGCAAAGAAGATTGTTGAAAACAAGCCAGCAGATGTTGATGCAGCTCTTGAAATTAAGACTGACAACGGAACTTTAGGTGAAGATTTAACAGAAACCACTCGTAAGACTGGTGAAAAAGTTAGTTTACGTCGTTTCGAAGTTGTTGAAAAAGATGACGGAGACAGCTTCGGTGCATACTTACACCAAGGTGGTCGGATTGCTGCATTAGTTGTTCTAGAAGGTGCCGATGAAGCTACTGCTAAGGACGTTGCTATGCACGTCGCAGCCGTTAACCCTGAATTTATGACTCGTGATGATGTATCTGCTGACCGTCTTGAACATGAACGGAAAGTATTTAAAGAAGAAACATTAAACGAAGGTAAGCCTGAAAAGATCGTTGATAAGATTGTTGAAGGCCGTTTAAACAAGTTCTTATCAGAAATCTGCTTAGCAGACCAAGCCTTTGTTAAGGATAGTGACAAGACAGTTGCTGAATATGTTGCTTCCAAGGGTGGCAAGTTGAAGTCATTTGTTCGCTACGAAGTTGGTGAAGGAATTGAAAAGAAGCAATCTAACATTGCGGATGAGGTCCAACAGGAGCTTAACCGTTAATTTTAGTTTGCAAAGGACGTACTGAAATGGTACGTCTTTTTACTAACAAGGCTCAATAATTCCTGAGGAGGATATATTCAATGGCTAATGACGTTAAATACAAGCGTGTTGTTTTAAAATTAAGTGGTGAAGCGCTGGCTGGTGATCAAGGATTTGGGATTAATCCACCAGAGTTAAAAACAGTAGCTAAAGAGATCAAAGAAGTCCATGATCTCGGTGTTCAAGTATGTATTGTTGTTGGTGGTGGAAACATGTGGCGCGGTATCACCGGTGAAAAACTCGGAATGGAACGTGCTCAAGCTGACTACATTGGTATGTTGGCTACAATTATGAATGCACTTTCTCTTCAAGACGCTCTTGAGGGGTTAGATGTTCAAACAAGAGTACAAACATCTATTGAAATGCGGCAAATTGCAGAACCTTATATTCGTCGGAAAGCCATTCGACACCTAGAAAAAGGAAGAGTTGTTATATTTGCCGGTGGAACAGGGAGTCCATACTTCTCTACAGACACAACTGCAGCGTTACGTGCAGCTGAAATGAACGCTGATGCTATCTTAATGGCCAAAAATGGCGTTGATGGTGTTTACTCAGCTGATCCAAATAAAGACTCTTCAGCTGTCAAATTTGATCATTTAACTCATATGGATATCATTGACAAGCACTTACATGTAATGGACTCCACCGCTAGCTCAATGTCCATGGATAATGATATTCCACTGGTTGTATTTAACTTAAATACACCAGGAAACATTTTAAAAGTGGTTCGTGGAGAAAAAATCGGAACTACGATTGAAGGAGAATAAAAATGGATGGAAAACAAATTTTAGCAAACGCTAAAGAGAAAATGAATAAATCTGGTGATGCATTAAAGAGAACTTTGGCTGATATTAGGGCCGGTCGTGCTAATGCCAGTTTGCTCAACCCAGTTAAAGTTGATTATTACGGTGCACCAACCCCATTAAACCAGATGGCTTCAATTACTGTGCCTGAAGCAAGACAATTACTTGTTTCACCATATGATAAAAGCACTTTAAAAGATATCGAACGGGCTATTTATGAAGCTAATTTAGGTTTAACACCACAAAATGATGGGGAAGCCATTCGCATTATCATCCCACAATTAACTGAGGACCGTCGGAAGGAATTGGTTAAGGATGTTAAGGCTGAACTAGAAAAGGCTAAGGTTGCAGTACGTAACGTTCGTCGAGAAGCCATGGATGACCTTAAAAAGGGAAACAAAGATGGCGACTTTAACGATGATGAATTCCATGATCTTGAAGACAAGGTACAAAAAGAAACTGACGCTGGAATCAAAAATCTTGAGAATATTGCTCAAGATAAGGAAGACGAATTAATGGGCAAGTAATTTGTTATTAATAATGTCCTGACCATTTAACGTTAAAAAGCTAATCATTTTTGGTTCTTTGTCAATCGGTACTGATAATAAAATTTACAGTTCAAGCAGTCATTTTGCTTGGGCTGTTTTTTGTTTTGCAATTAGAACTAACTGT
>NZ_JACJKU010000068.1 GCF_016901675.1 Limosilactobacillus coleohominis | reverse complement strand
TTTTCTTTTATCAATGTATCTATATTTTAAAGGAAAACGGAGCTGAATGAAATCCGAAGATTTCATCCAACTCCGTTTATTATTGGGGACTTATGTCACAGCCCCCTTTTTTTCGTATAATTGGTGTCATTTTGCGTCTCTAATATAGTGAGGAGGTAAAAAATGAACCCAAGTCAATATATTAAACGCTTATTAAACCATGCGATTCAACAGAAGACAACTGACATATATATTCTTCCTTTAGGAGATCGGTATACGGTTATCTTTAATGGACGTGAAAACAAACAGATCGATAGTTTAAAAGTCAATGAAGCTGAACAATTAATATCATATTTAAAGTTTCAAGCTAATATGTCTATGAGTGAGCATCGACGTCCACAAGCTGGTACTTTACACCGATTTTTATTTAATAGCAAAATTGACCTTAGATTATCAACTGTTGGTGATTATTTATGCCGAGAATCAATGGTTCTTCGAATAATCTATCGACTGAATCATAACAACTATCAACTCGTTGCACCGCAACAATGGTCTCAACTATTAAAACTGATTCAAGGACAAGGATTAGTTTTATTTTCCGGGCCAATGGGTTCTGGGAAAACGACAACTATGTATCGATTATTAAGGGAAGAGTGCTCCAATCAAGTTGTATTAACGATTGAGGACCCGGTAGAGATTGAAGAGCCATCTTTCTTGCAACTTCAAGTTAACGTTCAAGCACAGATGAATTATCAAAATTTGATAAAACTTGGCTTACGACATCGTCCGCAAGTGTTTATTATTGGGGAAATTCGTGATTACGAAACAGCCCAGGCAGCGATTGAAGCTGCGTTGAGCGGCCATTTAGTATTAAGCACAATTCACGCAAAAAGTGCTAGTGGTGTCGTATCGCGTTTAAAACAATTAGGAATTGCAGATTATTATATTGATCAAGCGCTGTTAGGGGCTTGTTATCAGAGGTTATTACCTTTAAAAAACGATGATTTTGCAGTTCTTTTTGATATTAAGGAGCATGATGAATTATTGATGCAAAATGAAAATGGTGTTGGAAGTGAATGGCATGAATTACTTTTTAAAGCAGTTAAAGAGCAAAAAATTTCTAAAGAGATATTCTATAAATTTGAAAAAGGATAATTTCAAATTAGTTGACCAACAAAAATGGTTTAGTCTGGTAGTTGAACTTCTCGAATCAGGATTTTCTTTAAAAGAAGCAGTCCTATTTTCTCAAACAATTTATCCAAAAATGCAACCAATTTTGAAAGATATTAATACTAAAATGGCGCTGGGATATTCGTTTGCGGATGCAATCCGCTCTTGGGTGGCAGTGGATACGTATTATCAAATGTCATTAGCAGAACAGCATGGTCAACTATTGATGACTTTGCATTATTTTAGTGACTACATTCAAGTACGCTTACAACAAACCAAAAAATTAAAGCACTTATTAGAATATCCGTTAATTTTGATTTGCTTGCTAGGCATGATTGTATGCATGATAGTTTTCTTCGTATTACCGCAATTAAACAGCATTGAGAGCTCCTATCATGAAAAAATATTGAGTAATATTGTTTAGCCCGTGGCGTGGGTCTCGAGCTCAATTGTCACAATCCTTTTATATAAAGTTTATTATTTTAAACGTAAGCCAACTATTTGCCAAATTCGGCAACTATGTCGTTTGCCAATTATTGGTAAAATTTATTGCGATTATTATGGTTACTATTTTTGTAGTAATTTGTCGTTACTTCTATTAGAAGGATTATCATTGCAGAAAATAATTAAAATGTGCCACACATTTGATCGGGAGGCACTTCTTTATCAAATTGGTCAGGAGTTGGATGGGCAATTAACCAATGGGGTCACAAGCCTCAACGACTATATTCATAATGAAATATTTATTCCAAATGAATTATCGATCCTAATTAGACAAGGGCAAAGTATTGGCCATTTGGGGAAACAAGTGCAATCACTGGGGAATCATTTATTTAAGCGAATGGTAATTAAATGTGAACAGAAAATGGTTCTGGTTCAACCATTAATCTATTTAATAATTGCTTCCGTAATTTTAGGGCTCTATTTAAAAATTTTAATGCCTATATATCAAACAGTGCAGGTGATGAAATGAAGAAAAAAAGAGATGGATTTACACTTTTGGAAATGGCAATTGTGCTTTTCATAATCAGCTTATTAATTTTAATAATTATTCCAAATTTAACGAAACAGCGTCACAATGTAAATAGCATTCATCAACGCGCAATGGTTAACGTTATTCAAACACAGGCAGACTTATTTGAGAATGAAACGGGATATCCAGCTAGTAATTTAGAGCAGTTATATGACAAACAGTATTTAACTAGTTCACAATTAAAAGCGGCTGAAAAAAATCATATTGAGATTAATCATGGTCAGGTTAGGAAAAATTGAAACGAAGTGCATTTACAATGGTCGAAATGGTCATTGCGTTAGGAATTATCAGTTTTATGTTAGTACTGGTCATCCCTAAGTCAACGAGAACTTTTCAAGAGTGGCAGCAAAAACAATTCTGGAATGAATTAAAACAAGAATGGCAATTATCCCAGGTAAGATCGCAAAATCATGGGGGAAATTACTGATATTTCGTATGATCAACAGGATAGGGCGATTATTTTTTGCTCTAAAAATAATCAAAGAAGGATAAATGTACCGCATTCAATTCGGGTAAGAGAAATCAAACCAAGAACAATGCTATCGAATGGCTATATTCAGCCAGCAACTTGGAGTTTTATTGACGTATTGAATCATGAAGAACTAGATTTAAAAATCCAAATGGCAGGTGGAGGATATCGAGTTGAGAAAAAGAGGATTTATTCTGAGTGAGCATTTGATAGGCTTAACAATTGTTATAATTGGTGCATTGTTTTTTCTTTCGACATTGAAAGGATTTGTGGTGAACAAAAATAAAATGGAAGAAAAATTGATTGCATCAAGGATTTGTTGTGAATATGAACGAAGCAATCATTGGACACGTAAAGTGGGATATCAACTAAAAATTATCCCTCATGGTTTAGTCGTTTTCCATCATGGAAATGAGGTTTTGAGGATTAAAGAGGAAAATGCGTGAAGGATTTACAATTATTGAATGTATCTTTTCTTTGATGGTGAAGGCGATGACAATATTATTAATACAATTAGTATTACCCAGTGCCCTGCATTTACAAAACGATTCTTTGAAAAATAATACTGATTGGTATTTGTTTATTGAAAGACTGGAGGATCCCCGTTGTCATTTTCAAATTTCCAAAGTGAAAAATAATCAGTTAATTCTAAGTGACCGTAATAATGAAGAATATCAAATTGAAAGTGGTAAACATGCAGTTTTTATTAGGTCCGTTCACGGTGGCTATTTACCGATTTTGACGAACTATCATCCTGGCAGTATCAAATACCACCAATTAAACAGTCGAAATGTGTATGTTACAGCAAAAATGCTAGATGGTGAGGAAAAAGATGCAATTGTTAGCTTTGCGGAGTACAGGTAGTGCAATTGTAATGGCAATGATGACATTATTAATTTTAAGTTGCACTGCAGTATGGATTAATCAGTATTTACAGCGACAAGTCATTATTAATAATGACTTATCTAATCAATTTATCGCAGAAGCAATGGTGAAAATGGCATCTGATGGGAATGCCAAGTTTAATTTAGGAAAAGTGAGTCGTGTTTCAAATGATGAGTGGAGTGTAGAACTTCACTCTGGCAAACATGTTAGAGTTAAGGGATGATTCAACTTGAATTTCCTCTTATTAGTATGTAAACTTAAATTTGTGAGTTTATTATTAAAAAGGGGGTAGAGTTTTGGTGCATAAAACCCCAGAACAGTTATTTGAACAGTTTAATCAGGCAATTGAATTAATTCATACTGACCTAGCATGTTCATATTTAGATGCTTATCTGGAGAATGCTGAAAACCTTGTTGATAATAATCACGTTCGAGTTGAAGACGGACTACCAAAGCCTGAAACTGTAAAAAAATTACAAGATTTATACGAGAAACTTGATATCCAGCATCAAGATAAGGAGACAATTCGTCGACTTCTTCAATTATGCTTGTTGAAAGTTATGAGTAAAGATGCAATTCAGGCTAATCATCAAATGACACCCGACACAATTGGAATGTTGATTGCTTATTTAATTGGACAAATTGTACCATTAAATAAGCCGTACAAGATTTTTGATCCAGTAGTTGGAACAGGTAATTTACTGACAAAGGTAATGAATGATTTGACAAAAATTAGTCATCAAACTGTTGAAGCGTATGGCATTGATAATGATGATTCAATGTTAGCGGCTGCAAGTGTTAGTGTTGATTTACAGCAGTTGCCAGTACAGTTGCTTCATCAAGACTCCATTACCAACTTAGATATTCCACAAAGTGATTTGGCAGTAGCTGATTTACCGATTGGTTATTACCCATTGGATGATAATGTTAAAAATTATCAAACAAAGTCAGAGAAGGGTCATTCATATGTACATCATTTGCTGATTGAGCAAACGATGAATTATATTGTTCCTGGTGGGTTTGCCTTTTTTGTTGTTCCAAGTAATCTTTTTGAAACGAAGGAATCGGAATCATTTGTAAAATGGATACAGTCCGTTGCATATATGCAAGGATTTATTAATTTACCAAGTGATATGTTTAGCAATACTGCATCACAGAAATCCATTTTAATATTACAAAATCATGGTGCGAATGCAAAGCAAGCTAAACAGGTTCTATTAGGAAGCTTTCCTTCTTTGAAAAATGAAAAGGAATTTCGCAAATTTTTAGCACAAATTAACCTATGGGTTAAGACTAGTTTGAAAAGTTAGATTTAAATAAGGAGATTAACAATGGCAAAAACAATTGCAGTAAATGCAGGTAGTTCAACAGTTAAATTTAAGTTATTTGATATGCCTAGTGAAGATGTTGTTGCGGAAGGACTAATTGAACGGATTGGTCTTGAACAAGGTCATGCTAAGATTAAATATGGCGATGGCCAAGTTCATGAAGATGATCGTAAATTCGCTGATCACGGAGAAGCTGTTCAATACTTATTAGATCAATTAACTGATTTAAAGATTGTCAAAAGTTATGATGAAATTACGGCTGTTGGTCACCGAATTGTGGCTGGTGGGGAATTCTTTAAGGATTCTGCAGTAATTGATGATGATGTCATGAAGAAGATTGATGAATTATCAGAATATGCTCCTCTTCATAACCCAGCTGAGCTTGAAGGGATTAAGGCTTTTAAGAAGGTTTTACCTGATGCTTTTGCAGTAGCAGTATTTGATACATCATTCCACTCAGATATGCCAAAGATGAATGCTCTATACAGTGTTCCTTATGAATGGTATGAAAAGTATGGTGCTAGACGTTATGGTGCTCACGGAACTAGTCACCGGTATGTTGCAAGTCGTGCAGCTAAATTATTAGGCAAGCCACTTAGTGAATTGAAGTTAATTACTTGTCACTTAGGAGCCGGTGCATCTATTACAGCCATTAAAAATGGTAAGTCATTTGACACCTCAATGGGATTTTCTCCTCTTGCAGGAATTACCATGGCTACCCGGTCTGGAGACGTGGACCCATCATTAGTTAACTTTATGGAACATAAGCTTCACATTGATAGTGATCAAATGATTGATATTCTTAATCATAAGTCAGGATTACTTGGTATTTCTGGCGTATCCAGTGATATGCGTGATGTACAAAAAGCAGCTGAAGAAGGGAACCAACGAGCACAATTGGCCTTAGACATTGATGAAAATACTGTTGTTAAGTACATTGGTTCTTATTTAGCTGAAATGAATGGTGCGGATGCCATTGTATTTACTGCCGGCGTTGGGGAAAATGATAAAGATTTCCGTCAAACAATTGCTGATCGTCTGTCATCATTTGGTGTAGGAGTTGATCCTAAGAAGAACGATGTTCGTGGAGTTGAACGGGATATTTCATCTGATGATGCAAAAATTAAGGTATTTTTAATTCCTACTAATGAAGAATTAATGATTGTTCATGACATTGAACGATTAAAGAAACAGTCTAAATAAAGAAAAGGTCAGTGTAAGCTGACCTTTTTTTGATTAGGAGTGTGATTACGATGATGTATGTTGTGTCTGATACACATTTTTTTGATAAAAATTTATTGGGTGTTGATCAATTTGCACCACGCCCCTTTAAAAATGTTAGTGAAATGAATGCAACAATTGTGAACAATTGGAATGAGCGGGTCAATGAAGATGATTTGGTATTTCATCTAGGGGACATTGCAGTTAACTACACTAAGCCACCGCGCTTGGGAGATGAACAGGTGTACCAAATTTTACAGGAATTGCATGGTAGGTTAATATTGATAAAGGGTAACCATGATCGACGTGATTTATTTAAATATTTGGCTAATCATAACTATAAGATTAATGACAAACCAAAGTTTGAATTTCATGATGTTGGAAAGTTGATTAAGTATAATCATCAACAACTGTATATGACACATTATCCAATGATGCTTGGTATAGCACCGCAGATATTAAATCTACATGGTCATATTCATCACTATATGGTGCCAAATGAAAGCAATATTAACGTGGGGATTGATGCTCCAGAATTAGATTTGTTGAAAAGACGACCAAAATTTGGAGCCCCGATTCTTTTACGAGAAGTAGACGAAATTGCACAAAAGAAGCAAGTATTACTTCAAAAAGCAAAAAAAGATGGAGAAACAAATTAATGAATCGTGCAAAAATACAAGATTATATCGATCAGAGAGTGGAAGAGCGAAGAGGAACGTTTCGGTCACGAATGGTTGATGATACTCACTTGGAAATTAATAAACATGTGTATGAAATTGTTTTTGACAAAAACAATGCTTTTAATTTGGATAGTTTTACCGATCGTTTTAGTATGATTTTGAGTAAATATAACTATATTGTCGGTGATTGGGGTTATGGACAGTTAAGATTGCGAGGTTTTTATGATAAAGATAATCCCTTATTTAAGCCTGACCAAGGTGTTGACACAATTCAAGATTATTTGTACGAAGAATGTAATTTTGGGTGTAACTATTTTATTTTGCATAATCTTGAAGTAAACATTCCAAAACAGGGTCGTCGAAAACGATATCGTCGTCCAGAAATTAAAGAGAAAAAAAGAAAAATAGCGGAGCCCTCATTAAGACGTCGACATAATCAAGAAGTGAGAAGGGTTCGTCATAATAAGAAACCACACTTTGTGATTAAGAAACGAGGGAATCAATCATGAAAAATTATGATGCTTATTTTATTGATTTAGATGGTACTACTTACAAGGGGAAAAAACGTATTCCGGCTGCTGCGCGTTTTATTAAACGATTGCAGGATCATCATAAAAAAGTGATTTTTGTAACTAATAATAGTACTCGTTCTCCACAATTTGTGGCTCAAAACTTACGTGACAATCACAACATTAATATACAATCTGATAATGTTTATACCACAGCATTAGCGACCGCTGATTATTTGAATCAAAATGCTGTCGTTAATAAACGTCGTGTATATGTGATCGGTGAAAGCGGACTGAAAGATGCTTTAAAGATGGCTGGTTTTACGCTTGTCAATGATCATCCTGATTTTGTGGTTGTTGGTTTAGATACACAAGTGACATATCAAAAGTTTGAAAATGCTGTTCTAGCAATAAGGAATGGAGCAACCTTTATTGGTACGAATGCAGATAGTAATTTACCTAATGAAAAAGGAATGGTTCCGGGGGCAGGATCCTTGGTTGAATTAGTCAGTTATGCCACTCAAAAAAAGCCAGTTATGATTGGTAAACCTGAGAAAATAATTATGGAGATGGCGTTGAAAAGGTATCATTTATCAAGAAATCAAGTTATTATGGTTGGAGATAACTATCATACTGATATTTCGGCAGGTATTAATGTTGGAATGGATACGCTACTGGTATATACGGGATTGTCAACAAAGGACGATATTAAAGGTGTGCAAATAAAACCAACGTATGAGGTTGATTCTCTTGATGAATGGAAAGTTAATAAATAAAACAATTGATTCTATAGGTTCAATTATTACAG
>NZ_JACJKU010000067.1 GCF_016901675.1 Limosilactobacillus coleohominis | reverse complement strand
CAATGAAGGTCAGTAGGAGGAGGTTAGACAATGTTTAGTTTTCTTGATATGCTGAACCATTCACTGGGTTATTTTAATATCAATACAAAATTAAAAAATAAGATTTATACAATTGTAGCGTTATTAGGTGACGGGTACTTAATCTACGTAACATATCGGCTGTTAGCAAATCATGTGTGGGTACGAGGCTTGCTTTACTGCTTGGCAGTACTATTGATTAGTTACTATGTCTACTTGAATGCTGTTTATTATTTTTTGGATAAAACATCACGTTTTGATGTATTATCCCCATGGCTGGTTAAGATTACCGGTTATGACCAAAGTAATGAAAATCCGCGTAAAAGTCGTGCCGAACGGGCAGCAGCAGTTATTAACAACCAAGCAAATGGTTACTTTACGGATAGCAACTTAATTCAAGCTGAAGTAGCAATTTCACATGAAGAACAACGCAATCTACGTCATTTAGTGGACCAGTTAGTGGAACAAGGAATTTTTATTGCTGATTATGATGGTAAGGACTCCACGGCGATTATTGATGAATATAATCAGACCCATGAGCCTGTCCATGCTCTAAATAAAAATCAAACTCCACCATACTTTGATTTAATTCATGATGAACTGGAACATCGGTTAGAAATTTATGCGGGATTGAACCAGATGGAACGTGTCAAAGTTGGGCATATCACTAAAGTTGGATTAACTGATGTGCATTCAGCACATGAAAAATATCGTCTGTATTTAGCTAATGTATATGTAACCGGTGGGCCAAATAAGATTCCTGGACGACGGGGAACCACCATATTAACCGATGGTGATTTTGGCTTAGTGGCTCACGTTGCATACAAGAACCGTGAACAAGGTAATCATCCTACTTCACGCCGGGAGCTATATCGTTAAATAATGCAGGTAGCAATGATTTGGAAGTCCAAGTCGCAGGCTACCTGTTTTTTTGCTAGAATGAATATTAGTTAGAGGAGGAGCTTAATCTTGGTCACCATTCGAACAATTGCTCAGCAGGCTGGTGTTTCAACTTCTACGGCATCACGAGCATTAAATAATAACCCCCGGATTAGTGAAAAAACGCGCGCACGCGTGAAACAAATTGCTGATGAATTAGGATACCGCCCGAATTTTTCAGCTCGTAACCTTAGTAGGGGAGAAGCAAATATCATTGGGGTTGTATTTCCACTACCGAGTAGCGCTGCTCAGCCAGCGAACCCATTTCATATTGAAATTATGTGGGGGATTGGTAAGGCCATTCGCAAAATGAATTATGAGATGATGGTTGCAATGGGGACCAGCGAGAAGGATTTGGTAAATCAGGTTGCCGCAATGGCTCAACAGGCAAAAGTCCATCATTTTGTACTACTGTATTCGCGTCCCAACGATCCGGTCATTAATTATCTTCGCGACCACCATTTAAGTTATGTGATTGTTGGTCACCCCTTTAGTGATCAGGATCGGTTTGTGGATAATGACAACGTCGCAGTTGGCCAGGCGGCTACTGATCAGCTTTATTTGAACCATGGTGTCACCGCTCCGGCGTTCATTCAATCCAGTCAGCGACAAACCTTTGAAAAGGACCGCCTTCAAGGTTACCAAAAATCCGTTCAAGTTCACTCTGGACAGCCGTTGATTGTAGATGCATCTGACGATTTAAATTTAATGGATTGGCTTCGTCAACATCCACGGGTAGATAGTTTGGTATTTGCGGATGATGTTATCTACCTGCGATATG
This sequence comes from Limosilactobacillus coleohominis, assembly GCF_016901675.1. Lineage (GTDB taxonomy): Bacteria > Bacillota > Bacilli > Lactobacillales > Lactobacillaceae > Limosilactobacillus > Limosilactobacillus intestinavium. The sequence goes on along the minus strand of NZ_JACJKU010000067.1, from coordinate 6,376 downwards.
CACGTCAATTGAAGTTAGTGGATCTGCCGATTGCTTGTTTTAACAATAGCCAGTGGATCAAAGTTGTTTTTAATGATAAAAACGTGATTGATTTGCAACCACAATTGCTAGGATCGAAGGCTGTAGAACTCCTTTTTGAAAAGGACATTCATCAAAACCATATCTACGTTCCTTATAAAATGGATTAATCCAGCATAAGTGCTTTGAAACAGTATCTGGCATTATACTAGATTTATTTTTAAACTTTTTGTGCAAACGGTTGCATTAAAATTACTGTTCTGGTATATTATTAACCGTAATGTAAAAGCGCTTTCAATAAACGCGGATTTAAGGAGTGTTTGTTATGAGTGAAGAAAAATCACAAACTATTGGGTTACCAAAACTATCCAATAGTATGATTTGGATGATTAACTTTGGCTTCTTAGGGGTTCAAACTGCATTTACTTTGCAGAGTTCCCAAATGAGCCGGATCTTTCAAACGATTGGAGCTGATCCAAACAATTTAGGTTGGTTCTTTATTTTGCCACCATTGGCCGGCTTAATTGTTCAACCAATTATTGGTTATTACTCTGATCGAACCTGGGCACCTAAATTAGGTGGCCGGCGGCTGCCATACCTATTACTTGGGACCATTGTGGCGGTGATAGTGATGCTCTTGTTACCAAATTCTGGGAGCTTTGGATTTGGTTATGGATCACTGGCAGCACTATGGTTTGGTGCTATCACCGTGGCATTTTTGGACTTATCTTCTAATGTCGCCATGCAGCCATTTAAGATGATGGTTGGTGATATGGTTAATGATGATCAGAAGAGTTATGCCTATGGTGTACAGAGCTTTTTGTCTAATACTGGGGCTGTTTTGGCAGCGATCTTCCCATTCTTGCTAACTTGGTTTGGGGTTCCAAACAAGGCGGCTAAGGGTGTGGTACCTCAATCAGTTATTATTTCATTCTATGTTGGTGCTGCTCTGTTAGTAATCACAAGTCTCTTTACGGTTTTCCGGGTTCATGAATATGATCCTGCAACATATGCTAAGTACCATGGCATTTCGGAAGAGGACAATAAGGAAGGTGGAAACTGGTTAACCTTACTTCGTCACGCACCAAAAGCTTTCTGGACAGTAACATTAGTTCAGTTCTTCTGCTGGTTTGCTTTCCAATACCTATGGACATATTCTGCAGGAGCAATCGCAAGTAACGTTTGGCACACTACTAATGCTACAAGTGCAGGTTACCAAGCTGCCGGAAACTGGTATGGGGTATTAGCAGCTGTCCAATCTATCGCGGCGGTGATCTGGTCTTACGTTTTGGCAAAGGTTCCAAATAAGTACCACAAGTTAGGCTATGCTGGGAGCTTATTCTTAGGAGCAATTGGGTTCCTATCGATCTTCTTCATCCATGACCAATGGACGTTAATCATTTCTTATTCCCTGGTTGGGATTGCCTGGGCTGGAATGAATACTTACCCATTAACGATTGTTACTAATGCTTTATCTGGTAAGCACATGGGAACCTACTTGGGATTATTTAACGGCTCCATTTGTTTACCACAAATTGTGGCTTCATTATTTTCCCAATGTTGGGTGGCTCACAAGCGCACATGTTCTTGTTAGCAGGTGTGGTAATGATTTTAGCGGCATTATCTGTCAACACAATTCACGAAACTTACGTTCAATAATTATTTCATTAAAGAGAGTTAGATTGTTAATCGCTGAAGGTTTTATTAAGAAAGGAATTTATTCATGAAAAGAACATTTGATATTGCACCATGGCACGTTGCAACTACTAAGTGGGATCCTCAAGATAAACGTCTCCAAGAATCAATGACAAGCTTAGCAAACGAAAATCTTGGAATGCGGGGCTTTTTTGAAGAAGGTTACACTGGTGATCACATGCAAGGGGTTTACCTTGGTGGTGTTTGGTTCCCTGACAAGACTCGTGTTGGTTGGTGGAAAAACGGTTATCCAAAGTATTTTGGAAAAATGATTAACGCTGTTAACTTCATGAAGATGATCATTAAAGTTAATGGTGAACAATTAGACCTTAACAAGCAAACACCAAAAGACTTTAAGTTAGATTTGGATATGAAGCGGGGAGTTTTAACCCGTGAGTTTACGGTAGAAATTGGTGGCACAGAAATGTACTTCCAATTTGAGCGTTTCGTATCTGCGGTGCAAAAAGAATTAGTAGGTCAACGGGTTAATATTAAGAACCGTGGTCAAAGCGATGCCAAAGTTGAAATTACCAGCATGATTGATGCTGACGTTTACAACGAAGATGCCAACTATGATGAACAGTTTTGGAATGTACTAGGCAAAAACGCAAGTGGCGAGCATGCGGAATTAACATCTGAAACTAAGGAAAATGATTTTGGAACTCCACAATTCACTGTGGGTATGAAGACTACTACTAAAACGAATTTAGATCACGTTGGTGACGGTACCGCAGAAAAGAATGCTTATAATAACTTTGCTGGTACCATCGCAGCAGGTAAAGAAGTTAACTTGGAAAAGCGGACAGTTGTTGTAACTTCTCGTGACTTTGATTCTCAAGCAGCCATTGAAGAACAATTAGATAAATTGTCAGCAAAATTGGACGATCAAAGCTTTGACGACCTTCTTGACCCACACGTTCAAGAATGGGCAGATCGTTGGACTAAGTCTGATGTAGAAATTGAAGGGGACGAAGGGGCACAACAAGGGATTCGTTTCAACCTCTTCCAACTATTCTCTACATACTACGGGAACGACTATCGCTTAAACATTAGTCCAAAAGGATTTACTGGTGAAAAATATGGTGGTGCAACGTACTGGGATACTGAAGCATACTGTATTCCAGTTTACTTAGGAGTTGCCAATCCTGAAGTAGCACGGAACTTATTAATGTACCGTTATAAGCAATCGGATGGTGCCTTTGTTAACGCTCAAGAGCAAGGTTTAAAGGGGGCACTCTTCCCAATGGTGACCTTCAATGGTATTGAATGTCATAATGAATGGGAAATCACTTTTGAAGAAATTCACCGGAATGGTGATATTGCCTTTGCAATCTACCTTTACACCAAATATACCGGTGACAAGTCATACGTTCTGAACGAAGGGGCCGAAGTCTTAACAGAAATTTCACGTTTCTGGGCTGACCGGGTTCACTATTCACAACGCCAAAACAAGTACATGTTGCATGGTGTAACTGGTCCTGACGAGTATGACAACAACGTTAACAATGACTGGTATACTAACCTGCTATGTCAATGGACTCTGAAGTACACCCTGGAAATTCTGGATGAAGTTGATGACAAAGTCGCTAAGAAATTAAATGTTTCAGAAGATGAAAAACGTCATTGGAAAGGAATTGTTGACAACATGTACCTTCCTTATGACAAGCAAAAGGATATTTTCCCAGAAAATGATGGTTTCTTAGACAAAGACTTGAAGCCAGTTTCTGAAATTCCATCTGATCAATTGCCGTTAAACCAAAACTGGTCATGGGATAAGATTTTACGGTCACCATATGTAAAACAAGGTGACGTTATCCAAGGACTATGGGACTTCATTGATGACTTCACAACTGAAGAAAAGAAGAATAACTTTGATTTCTATGAACAATTTACGGTTCATGAATCTAGTCTTTCTGCATCTGTTTACTCTATTATTGCTGCTGACATTGGTTATGAAGATAAGGCCGTTGAACTTTATGAACGGTCTGCACGACTAGACCTTGATAACTATAACAATGATACTTCAGATGGACTTCATATTACTTCTATGACTGGTTCTTGGCTAGACATTGTTCAAGGATTTGCTGGAATGCGGGTTCGTGATGATGAATTGCATTTTGCACCATTCTTACCAAAGAAGTGGGATTCTTACCAATTCCGTCAAATGTTCCGTGGACGGATTTTGAAGATCAAAGTTGACAAGCATGGTACTAAGATTGATTTAGTATCAGGTGACCCAATTACAATTGATTTAGCAGGTAAGAAACTTGAATTAAAGTAATTCTGGGAGGCAATACTCATGGATTTTAATGATATTAAGGGTTTTGCATTTGATATGGACGGTGTAATCGCTGATACCGCTCGTTTTCATGGGCAAGCATGGCATCAGTTAGCTGACAAAGTCGGCACAGAATGGACACCAGAATTAGCGGATGCTCTTAAGGGCGTTAGTCGGATGGATTCTTTGGAGTTAATTTTGAAGGCCGGTGGCCATGAAAATGAATATACCGAAGAAGAAAAAAACGCATTAGCAACTGAAAAGAACGATAATTATGTCAGGTTAGTGGAAACGCTGACTCCTGATGATATCTTACCAGGAATGAAGGCTTTTCTAGATGAATTGAAAGATACACATTACCACTTAGTGTTGGCCTCCGCATCTAAAAATGCACCTAAAGTTCTTCAATATCTACAATTAACTGATTATTTTGAAGGAATTGTAGATCCAGCTAAACTTAGCAAAGGTAAACCAGATCCAGAAATCTACGTTGAAGCAGCGAAGACGATGAACCTGCCAGTTAATCAAGTTGCCGGTGTTGAAGATGCTCAAGCGGGAATTCAAGCAATTAATGGTGCTGGAGAACTATCAATTGGGATTGGTAGTAGCCTACATGATGCTGATGTGAAATTTAATACTACTGGTGAGGTGTCACTAGCAGCTATTAAAAAACAACTGTAAAGTTGAAAAAATGAAATCGTGGTAGAAGTTATTGACGACTTCACAGTTCACTAATAACGATAGGGCCAACGTTCGATTTGCCGAGCGTTCGGCTCTATTTTTGCTTTTAATAGGGTGAAATTTTGAAATGTTCAGCGTAAGATATTAACCAAAAGGGAGGATTACGATGAAATTTATTTCGTGGAATATTGATTCAATTAATGCAGCACTTACTGGAACATCAAAACGAGCTGGGGAAACCAGGGAGGTTTTGCATAAAATTGCTGGTCTGAGTCCCGATATTGTGGCTATCCAAGAAACCAAGTTATCTAAAAATGGACCAACTAAGAAGCACCTCAGCATATTAGATGAAATATTTCCAAGTTACCATGTAGTGTGGCGAAGTTCTGTTGAACCAGCACGGAAGGGATATGCAGGAACAATGTACCTTTATCGGGATGGGCTCACCCCTCAAGTAACTTATCCCAAAATTGATGCACCAGCACCAATGGACGATGAAGGCCGTATGATTACTCTAGAATTTCCGGACTTTTATGTCACTGAAGTATATACTCCTAACTCTGGTTCTGGTTTAAAGCGGCTTGATGAACGTCAAGTTTGGGATGATCGTTATCGTGAATATTTACAATCATTGGATCAAAAGAAACCGGTGATTGCTAGTGGTGACTTCAATGTTGCACATGAACCAATTGACTTAGCTCATCCTGAAAACAATCATCATTCAGCAGGCTTTACCGATGAAGAACGTGAACATTTTACAAAATTATTAAAAGCTGGATTCACGGATAGTTTTCGTCATCTTCACCCGGAAGAAAAAGGAGTTTATTCATGGTGGGCACAACGTGTCATTACCAGCAAGCAGAATAATTCAGGCTGGAGAATAGATTACTGGCTAGTCAGCGATCGGATTGCTGAACAAATTCAAAATTCATCTATGATTGATACTGGAGAACGCCGTGATCATACGCCAATTGAACTGGATATTGATCTCTAGAACCTGTTACTCGATAGTGCACGAACGCGTTACAATAGACTGCGTATTTATTAATTAAAGGGAGAGAGTATTGTGGATCGAGTTAATAAAAACTTTGATTGGGCTAGTTTTGTACTAGGAATTTTATTTGTCATTTTAGGATGCGTATCTATGTACCACGTGGATACGACTTTACGTTTTGTTTCAATTCTGTTTGGAATTGGTGCCATTCTAAAGGGAATTTATGAAATTTGGCTTCGTCAAACAGTTGATAATTTATTGAACCATAAATCAGTTTGGCTGATTGTTATGGCCATCCTAGATATTATTTTGGGGATTATTTTCCTATTCTTCCATTCTGTCGGCGCCCTCACAATTGCATACATTTTTGCCATCTGGTTTATTATTGACTGTTTTGGTCAACTCCAAGTTGCAAGCTTTTATCGTGAATTTAGAAAGGGCTACTACTGGTTATTGGTTGTTCTGAACATCATTGGTATTATTTTAGGAATTATCCTGTTATTCAATCCAATGTTGTCTGCAATTATGCTAGTTTGGTTAATTGCAACTTTCTTAATCTTAATTGGTATTTTAGCGATTGTTGCATCGTTCTAAACACGGGAGGGAGATAATATGAAGTGACCTCCTTAATTGTTAATGCAGGGATTTAGACACATAATTAATGTATAGCGAAAAAGCATTAGTTAAGGTCGTTACCCTAAACAATTAAG
>NZ_JACJKU010000066.1 GCF_016901675.1 Limosilactobacillus coleohominis | reverse complement strand
ACTAATATTAAGACCACTAGTGTTGAAGCACAATACTAGTGGTCTTTTAAATATGATTATTTATTATTTCATGGCTATTAAAATACCTGAATTGCAAATTGATAGTGACGGCTTCTTTCAGGTTCCAAACGATCCATACACTGTTTATGAATTAACTGACCATCACTGTGGATACCATCAGCAATTCCCCACCACGGCTCAATACACAACAGGTCAGCCTTGGCCGGGTATGGGGACCAAATACCGATGAACTGATTATCATTAGTAATAACATTAACACCATGGTGATGTTCAGGATCACCAACGGTGACAGTTACCGGTTGTCGATCAGTCTTTAAAACAACCGCATCTTCATTAAAAAGGTCATGATCCAGTGGCATAGGTTGCCTAAAATCAATGGATTTCGGATGCTCTAAATCGTTAAATGGTCCCGGAGCAACCAATTTAATCCGTTGATACTTTTCAGCAGGATCAACGGTTACAACATTATCTTCAAATATTCCCTTCTCACGAACAGGAACGTTGAATCCAGGATGAGCTCCAATTGAATATATCAATTGTTCATCATCACCAGAATTGGTAACCATGTAGCTTACATCTAATTGATTATTTGTAACTTGGTAAGTTACTTGTAGTTTAAATGAAAATGGATAGACCTTACGAGTATGATCATTATCACTAAGCTCCATCACTACACGAGTTGCCTCTTTTTTGACAACTTCAAAATTCTCATCACGTGCAAAGCCGTGCTGAGTTTGATGGTAGACATTATGCTGGTATTCATATTGATCGTCCTTTAGCCGACCAACAAATGGAAACAGAATGGGTGCTTGGCGTTTCCATGAAGCAGGATCACCTTGCCATAAGTATTCAAAACCATCCTTTTGAACACTATGTAACTGGGCGCCCACTTCACTGACTTTCACAACTAAATCATCATTTTGAATTGTAATCATTTTTCATTTTCCTTTGTTGCTTTTGCTCTTGGGAACAGTTGCATATACGTCTTCTGCAAATTTTCTTGCGTAACATGAGTATAGATTTGGGTGGTTGATAAACTTGAGTGTCCAAGTAATTCCTGGACTGATCGAATGTCAGCACCATTATTCAGCATTGCTGTTGCAAAAGAATGGCGAAGCATGTGCGGATGAATGTGAGTGTTTAAAGAACTGCGTTTAACAATTTGATTAAGGATATATTCAATCCCCTCACTAGTGATCGGACGACCATGACTATTAATGAACATGATATCGTGATCAGTATGGTATTTATCCATTAAAATCTCCCGACACTCTGTCATGTACTTATGAAGGGCATCTTTGGCATAGTTGCCGAATGGAACATACCGTTCCTTATCACCCTTACCATGGACAAGAATCAATTGAACATCCCATTGAATTTGCGAGAGTTTCAGCTGAGCACACTCACTCACCCGCATACCGGTAGCATATAACAATTCGATAATGGCGCGATTCCGGAAGTCAAGTGGTTTACCCTCACCATCTGCCGCATTAAACAAGGCATTCATTTCAGAGCTATAAAAATATCGAGGAAGGTTGCGCGCATGCGTCTTAACTTTTACTTCTTCAAATGGATTATTGTTAACTAAATCGTTAGTTAACAGAAAATTATAGAAAGTCCGTAAACTCGCTAATTCACGGTTAATTGTCGTCCATTGTCTCCTTAAATCATTCAAATGGGTCAAATAAACTTGGATATCTTGCATGTTGATCTGGAGCCAGCCAGCCCACCTATGATTTGTAACCAGGAAACGCCGCATCATTTTTAAATCATTTTCATAGCCTTTAACTGTTGCCTCTGATGCCTGTCGTTCACCATCAAGGTAAAGTGCAAAAACACTAGCCAAGTTAAATGGATTATTAGTCAAAAACTGGGCATCTTGTAATATTATTCCCAAATCATCAAGAGAGGTTACTAGGCGTACAATTTCATCATGATCCGTGTGATCCTGATTAAGAGAGCTTAAAAATGAAGAAAAATCAGAAACTGTTACTTTTTTCCAACCTTCAAAACTGCTCACTTCGGAAAAGAAATTTTCAAATCGCTCAGCAGCGTGCAGAATATTATCTAGTGATTCTTTTGGTTTGGTGAGCTGATATTGTTGAACAATTATCTTTTTTACTTGATTCTCCATTAATCAGTTCACCTCCATAAGCTATTTTTGAACTTCTTCTTTATAATCGCCATTTGGACAAACTACTTGTTTGCCTCCTTTAACCTTCTTTTCAACTAAGAAGTGACCATCCTTTGGACAGTTACGGCCAACTGGTTTATCCCATGAAACGAAGTCACAATCAGGATAACGGGAACAACCGTAGAATACCCGGTTTCGTTTGGACTTTCGCTCAACTACGGTTCCTTTGCCACACTTTGGACAAGGAATACCAGTATCCTTAACAATTGCTTTAGTATTACGACAAGCAGGGAAGCGTGAACAAGCAATAAACTTACCATAGTGGCCCATTTTAATTACCATTGGTGCCCCACAAATATCACAGTTTTCTCCTGCTAATTCATCCCGCATTTCAATTTTTTCGACCTTTTCTTCTGCGGTTGAAACTTCTTTAGCAAATGGCTTGTAGAATGCATCCACGACTTTGCCCCAATCTTTTTGTCCCTCTTCGATCTTATCCAAATCGCCTTCTACATCAGCTGTAAAGTTAGCATTCGCAATCTCAGGGAAGTTTTTCTCGATTAAATCGTTCACAATCTCCCCTAATTCTGTAGGTTCAAAGTGTCGGGAAACAAGACGAACATAGTAACGACGTTGAATCGTATCTAGTGTTGGCGCATAGGTTGATGGACGACCAACACCATTTTCTTCCAACGTCTTAACTAATGCGGCTTCTGTATAACGTGCAGGTGGTTGTGTAAAGTGCTGACTTGGATCATCACTAATCATGGTAACTTGGTCACCAACTTCAAGATTTGGCAAAATATTATCCTTATCTTGACCGCGCTTATAAACCTTTGTAAATCCGGCAAATTTCACCTTAGATCCATTAGCACGGAAGTTAACATTATTTTGCGAAATTGTGACGGTCATTGTATCAATAACTTCAGCAGTCATTTGACTAGCGACAAATCTGCACCAGATCAAGTTGTAAAGCTTGTATTGATCAGGAGTCAAGTACTGTTTCATTTTAGCAGGAGTGCGGAAAACAGAGGTTGGCCGAATGGCTTCATGGGCATCTTGTGCTCCTTCAGGAAGCTTTCCTTTAACGGGCTTTGTCGCTGCATATTCTGCTCCATATTGGTCATGAATATATTGAGATGCTTCATGTTTTGCAATTCCTGCAATTCGTGTCGAGTCAGTACGCATATAAGTAATTAATCCGACTGCGGCGCCTTCACCAATGTTAATTCCTTCATACAACTGTTGTGCCGCCATCATCGTTTTCCGAGTACGGAATTTCAGGCGTCGGTTAGCATCTTGTTGCAATGTTGACGTAGTGAATGGTGGTTGAGGCAACCGTCGGCGTTCTTTGCGTTCAACTTTATCAATATTAAACGGTTTCTTCCGGTCTAACTTACCTAGTACTTTTTGGACAGCTTCATTGTTGGCCAGAGGCATTTTCTTGCCGTTTTCGCCATAAAATGAAGCTTGAAAATGATCCTTACCCTTTGCAAATTCAGCATCAATCGTCCAATATTCCTCAGGCTTAAAATTGCGAATTTCTTTCTCACGTTGAATGATCAAGTTTAAGGCTACGGATTGAACACGACCAGCACTCAATCCCTTTTTAACCTTTTTCCATAAAATTGGACTAATAGAATATCCAACTAACCGATCGAGAACCCGCCGTGCCTGTTGAGCATCTACTAAGTCCATGTTAATGGTACGTGGCTCCTTAAATGCCTCTTTAACAGCATCCTTGGTAATTTCATTGAAGGTCACGCGGTTTTTTTCAGAATCGTCCATTTTCAGAAGGTTAGAAACGTGCCAGGCAATTGCTTCTCCTTCACGGTCAGGGTCAGAAGCTAAATAAACTGCTTTCGCATTTTTTGCATCACGACGCAGTTCTTTAATAACGTCTCCCTTTCCTCGGATGGAAATGTAATCAGGCTTGTAGTTATTATCAATTTCTACACCCATTCGACTCTTAGGAAGGTCACGAACGTGTCCTAAACTGGCTACTACCTTATAAGTTCGACCAAGATATTTACCAATTGTTTTAGCCTTTGATGGTGATTCAACAATGACTAATTTCTTTTTATTTTTCGTAGTTGTACGCTTACGACGTTTTGTTGTTTTAGTTGTTGTTTGATTTGTTTTAGTTGCCAATATTGTGGCTCCTATCTTTCAAATTTTAGTTCTTTCTCCATTATTAAAGCATAATTAGTCACGTGTCAAATAAAAAATTGGTAAATACCGACTTTTTAACTATTCTGGCACCGTATAAAAATGATTAGATAATTCTTCCAAAATGTCATTAGCATTCATTACTGGACGAGCGTCAATTTCGATTAATTCATTACAACCGTCTGATAATTCACTATCAATCGGGCCAGGTACAGCTAAAATATTTCGATTTTCTTGTAGAGAAATTGTGCCGTATAATACTACCAGAACAAAACAGCCCCGCGGCATCAACGTTTGCGGGGCATTTATTTATGCATGTGTCTCAAATGTGTCTCAATCCTCTAGCTTTGTCTAAATTCAAAATCAGAAATCAATCAAGGCAATACTTAATTAAACTATATCACCAGACCGGCCCACCGGTCATATCTGATTAATGTTAATAAGAAAGGATGAAGCATATGACAAATACACAACGATTAAACTATATCATCAGTCATGATTTACACGCTGAAGAACACACAATAATTAATGTAGATCCAACTCAATTATTAGAAGATCCAGCAGATCCTGAAAGCTATGTTGACGACTCAACAACTAATATTTACTTGAGTTTATAAACGTGTGACGGTAAACAACTTAGATTTTTATGATTACAAATCCGAAATGTCGGATGAATTGGAAGATATGATCAAAGATTCAGATATTACTTTCAACGGCAAAAATCGAGGTGAAATGTACGAAGAACTGCAAGACCTTTCTTTTGATAGAGACTTAACCGGAAATCGTACAGGCTCTTATTGGTGTAACGAGCTAAAGGCTGAAAGAGCCTTGTTAGGTAATTTTGATTTAGTACAAGATTCATTAGATGAGTTGGGTATGGATTCAATCGACATCCCCGACTTAATCAGTGGTGAACACTTAGACGTTTTAGTTCGTGAGTATTTACTACCTAAGGTTATAGATGAAGTCCTCGATGATCATAATGTAGCTCCATTTTAATTATAAGAAAGGATTGTGAACAAAATGACACAACAACAAACAACAAATAAACTTCAAGGTATTCAACGTTACTATACCCGAACTGTTAAAGGTGAACACAGTAATAATTATTATATTGAGCCCCGGGAAAGCTGCCCGCTCTATGTTCTTAATAGTGATGATCGGTTTGTTATCGTAACGTTTGATAAGGCTGATAATTATATTGTGGTTAACAACAAACGTTATTACTTAAGCAAATACAATTCAATTAAGGCAACTGATAAGATCTCCCAACGAGTCGCCGTCCTGGATCTGGACGAGCTCAAGAAGTCGAAAGCCTACCCGTTCTCTTCCAAGTTTTCACATCGTTACACGTCTTCCTTTGAATCGTTCGACGAATTGCGGAACTTGGTTATGTCTCAGTATGAGCGTAATTGTATTCCCTACATTAAAAAAATAGCTCAATATGACGAGAAGACCGCCACATGTTCTTATATCTATGAGCCAAGTTTCTCACAAGCAACCGACCCTGTTACTGCCGCTTAACCAAACCGAACCCGACCCAACACATCGAGTTTTCTTTTAGTATTGCAAGTCGATTAGTTGGACGATTAAAACGCCAACGTGTTCCAATGTAGGCCAATGTGAGAAGAGCATAAGGGAATCTGCCAAGTACCGATATATCCACAAGCTAAATCCGTATCATTCACGGGTTTTTATTTAGTATCAAATATCAATAAGTGCTCCATATTGGGATACTTATTGGCATACTTGACGAAATTCAGCCTGTTTTTGCAAATATGCCTCAAATCGTGGAAAGATGAAAAGCCGTGCTAGCATTGTGCTAACGTGCAAATTGACGATTTGACCTTTCCATTGCAAATTATTGAAAAAGTTAATCAGCTAATCTTTAGTTAATACATGGAGTAACTTAAAAAATAAAATGGATTTACATTTATAGTTAACTAAGTTTCTAATCTTAATTAGAAAAAAAGTTGATAATTTTTTTGAAATCAATGTCGTCGTTTTGATAAATAATATATTCAAAATTGACCTAACTTTACTTTTAATTAGATTTGAATTATCTTTAAAAGCAAATAGTATTTTCTTACAAAGAGAATTATATTTTAACATGATGTAACACGCAATCTTATCAAAAAATTTGAGGAGATTATAAGAATGAAATACATGATAATAAAACTGTCAGACAAACGTAACGGGCGAATCGATCCGATTCCTTTTGGAAATGAGCACAAGCTTCGCGAACGTGTCGAAGGGCCCTGGAGAATTAGTTTAAAAACACTATACGAAACAAGCCACGCTCTCGCACTATATAAAGGCCAAATCATCGCTGAATATAGGCTGCGATCATCTATACAGATAGACCGCGCTAATCACCGTGTACGTCTTATGCTAGACCCTGCTAAAGCCTCGTCAAAACTCGTTGGGAAAAGCCTCAACTACCCTACTTCAAATCCAGTTTCTGTTTTAGATGATCAAGACTTCAAGTTCAAAGATTAGAATCGATTAGGAGATAATTGATTAGTTCGATTATCGACCTCTCACACCACCGTACGTACGGTTCCTTATACGGCGGTTCGACAACTTAATCACATTGAATTGACTGAAGCGTCTTGGACATATTCATAAGTCCGAGTTGTTCCAGTTTTCTATTAGTTAGAGAATAGCTCAAGGTCTTACTATGTTCAGTTAGCCAGTAGTGGTGACAATGGCCCTCCTTGTGGGGTTCCTTTTTAACTCTTAGTGAAAAGCCCATGGGCCCCACGGTGGGGACGGAAGCCAAAACTATTATCAGAGAAAACACGCTCAAAGATAGGCGTAAGAATTTGGGCTACAGCTTGTTGAACCATTCGGTCCACCACAGTTGGTATTCCAAGTCTTCTTACTCCACCATTAGTCTTCGGAATTTCTACCCGTTTGACTGGAGCTGGTTTATACTTGCCCTCACGCAAACTAGCGATCAGTTACGTCTTATTTTCTCTGAGATATGGCAGAAGGTCATTGACTGTCATATCGTCAACGCCTGCTGCTCCTTTATTTCTCTTAACTCGCAAATAAGCCTGATTAAGGTTATTGCGATCCAAGACCAGGTCTTGGATAGTGACACTCATACCTTTACCTTCACCATAACCGGTACTACGCGCCCTTGTGTACTTTCGGTTTTCCAAACCTATCCTCGACAAGCGGTCAGCTTGTTGTTCTGTTTTCTGCGATTGTCGCACCTGATTACACCTCCGATATAAGTTACAAGTTATTGTCGTTCAGTCCTTCATCTGATTATTCAAACTACTATGACCTCGGCTAACTTCTGGCTTACTCAACACTGCATCACTGCACCGCTTGTTTCTGTGGAAATTAAACTTATTCCTCTTGTCGGAAACGTGTAGGCCAGATCTCCCCTGGTAAGAATATTAGCTTTCGTACCATGTCATCGTTAGCTTTACTGAGACCAACTTCGAGTAGTATTGGACTTCAACTTGTCTAGCAGCCTTATCCAGTTAATTTCATCCTTATAGCTACTTCTTGTTCATCGATGCAGCACTTTGCCTTAGACTTCCTTCAGATTCCACCTCACGGTGGACACCCTTGTCCTCAGCTCATGGTTCCGACTACTACGGCCCATAGCGGACTTTCACCACCTAGCTAATACCCATGCCGGGCGCACTAGATAAAAGAGGATGGAAAATCAGAATTTTTCCATCCTCTTTTATCTATATGCAGAAAATAATTTTCTTAAAAAAGGTTCTTTGTCAATCGGTACTGATAATAAAATTTACAGTTCAAGCAGTCATTTTGCTTGGGCTGTTTTTTGTTTTGCAATTAGAACTAACTGTTAAGTGAGAGTTTTT
>NZ_JACJKU010000065.1 GCF_016901675.1 Limosilactobacillus coleohominis | reverse complement strand
GCAATTACCGTGTGTGTATTTTTTGGGGTAATTGTCCTTTTTTATTGTCATCATATACAAAAACGGCACTGATGAAAACTCATCAGTACCGAATAGTGTAGAACCACTATCTATAAGGAGATGTTGAGGATGACGGATGACGTTCAGATCCGTGTAGCCCGGTTAACGGATGCACCTGAATTAGTTAATATTTATGCGCCGTATGTCAAAAAGACGGTAATTTCCTTTGAATATGAGGTTCCAACGGTAGATGAATTTCGTGACCGAATGGCAAATACATTGAAGAAATATCCTTATATTGTGGTCGAACGGCAGCAACAAATTGTTGGTTATGCATACGTAGGACCATTTAAGGGCCGACAGGCATATGATTGGGCAGTTGAAACTTCCATTTATGTGGCCACCGATGAGCGTCATCACGGAGTTGGTAAAAAACTCTATGAGGCACTGGAAAACATTTGTCGAACGATGGGAATCCTAAATATGAACGCTTGCATTGGCTATCCTACAGAGGAGGATCAGTACTTAACGAAAAACAGTGCTGAATTTCATGCCCATTTAGGCTACCGGATGGTAGGTGAATTCCACCAGTGTGGTTACAAATTTGGCCGGTGGTACGATATGGTGTGGATGGAAAAAATAATTGGAAAGCACGTGGATCAGCCACAAGCTGTGAAAAATTTTAATGACGTTCGGCAGGAGATTGCTGACCGGTTGAATATTCATTAATGTGTAATCCCTTTCCATTAGTGTGATAAAATTTGACTATTCTGCAAATGGAGGATCATTAGAATGGTTTGGACATGGGACGTCATTAGACGGATTATTGAAATTCTCTGGCTGATTAACATTGGCTTTGCAATCTGGACAGTGTTTAGAAGCCGCCGTGATATTGCGTCGACCTGGGCTTGGTTATTAGTATTAACAGTATTTCCCTTTGTGGGTTTTGTGGCCTATTTGATACTCGGTCGTCAACTCTCACACGACGATATTTTCACACTCCGTAAAGAAGAGGCGCAGGTGCGCGATAAATTCCTCAAGAAGCAGCACCATCTGATTAATAAGCATGAGTTATTACCAAAGGGTGCGCGACACACTAAGGATCGGATGATGGTGAACGCCTTTTTGAATAATGGTGAAGCACCAATCACGTTTAACAACCAGGTGGATTTATTTGCGGATGGCTACGTTAAGTTTTCCCACTTGATTGATGACATCAATCATGCACAAAAGATGGTTAATTTGGAATATTACACATTCTACGCGGATGATTTAGGACACCGCATCTTACACGCCTTAGAAGGTGCAGCTCACCGCGGAGTCAAAGTCCGGGTGCTATATGATACCAGTGGCTCAAGGGGGACACGGCCACAGTTCTTTGAACATTTACGAGAACTTGGCGGAGAAGCACAGCCATTTATTTCTGCACCTAAGCACTGGTTTATGACTCCTCGAATGAACTATCATTTACACCGCAAGTTAGTAATTATTGACCATCAATTAGGATATATTGGTGGTTTTAACATCGGTAACCAATACTTGGGACTTTCACCGAAATTTGGCTATTGGCGTGATTCCCACATTCGGGTTCACGGACAAGCAGCGCAAATGATGGAATTGCGGTTTGCAATGGATTGGAACACGAGTTGTCGACGTTCACGGTTACCACGATTTGACTTATCACCATACTTACAACAGTTTACAATTCAACGTCCAACCGATGAAGAAATTAAAGCACAGGACTTGGTTTCTATGCAGATTGTTTCGTCCGGACCAGATAACCAGCGATTTGCAATTCGCCGTGGATATGAGAACCTAATCAGTCGAGCTACTAAGTACGTTTATATTCAAACTCCTTATTTGATTCCTGAACCTTCGGTGCTTGAAGCACTGACGATTGCGGCACACAGTGGAGTAGACGTTCGTGTTATGATTCCTTCCATGCCGGATCACCCGTTTGTTTACCGAGCTACTGAATACTATGCTAAATACTTGGTTAATAATGGAGTAAAAGTTTATAAATACGACAATGGCTTTATTCATGCTAAAACAATGGTGGCAGATGGGACGTTATCGTCCGTCGGTTCAGCGAACATGGACTACCGGAGTTTTAGTTTGAACTTCGAAGTGAATGCGTTCATGTACAATCAAGATATCGCTGAAAAGCTGCGGGAGGCTTTTGAAAATGATCTTACTAAGTCAACCCGCTTAACACCTGAATATTTTGACCAGCAAACGAAATGGCGTAAGTTTAAGCAATACTTCTCACGGTTACTATCGCCAATCTTATAGAAAAAAATAGGGCTTAATGCTCGGCAAAACCGAGCATTAAGCCCTATTGTTGTTAGAATTTGTGAATGATAAATTTAGTTAACATTATTAATGGCTTGGTCATTGACGAATGGGTAAGCAGTCAGACTGTTTCCTTGAAGGTTAACCTTGTTCATGTTAACCAGGTTAATTTGATTATTCGTGTAAGTTGTATAGTAGAGTAATCCTTTGTCGAGGTTGTAACCAACGGTGTAAATGGTGTATTCAAATTTAGCAGGATTAGTGGCAACTTGGTCTAATCCGCTTTGTTGTTCGACAGAATGCATTACATGGAAAAGTTCAGTGATGTTGGCGACTTCATCATGTTGATCCCAAGTTGCGTTGTACTTATTAAATGCTGCCCGCACGAAGCGGCTTTCTGAATCCATCCCACCCGGTAAGTTACGGGGACCAAGTCCACGACTGTAATCCTCCAGGGGTACTTGAGCGGAAAATTGGTTAGGAAGAGTAGCTGCTGAGATGGTTCGATAATTGTTTAGATTGAATAACTGTTTAGGGAATGAGGGGTTATTGGTTAGGACGCCAACTGGGTTATCGTAAACGTGGACACCATCACGGTCACTTTCGACAACGATGGAATCAGAGTGGTCAGAGATTAACCAGTGAAGCGGAGAGGGTGGTAATTGTTGGCTAAATTGTTGGTTGGTGATGTTAATGTTTGCCAACAACTTTTTTGCTTCATCGACGGTAGCGCATTGACCAAGAATCCACGGAATTAGTTCAAAAGAAGCAACGTTGTCCTTCCCGGAAATACTATCAGCGTAATAAGCATTATCAGGATAATTGAGGCCACCCATTGCTAAACCGTGGTCGTTGGCAGCGTCAAAATAAAGTGGGTAATTATCAACAACGGATGCGACGCCAATTAATGCAAAGTGGTGATCTAGATTGGCTACTTCACGAAATTTGAACGAAAAGTTTTGCGGAGTGATGACTACTTGTTGACCATAGGATAATTCTAGGTCCAGATTTCGTCCAAAATAATGGTTATTGTCCACTTGAAAGCTTAATGCTGTACACATAATGGAACATTCTTTCTAAATGATGTAATTTTTAAACAATTTTCATTATAGAGACAGGGTAGTTTTTTGTAAATGAGAAAGCGTTTGCTTTATAATAGTAGTAGCTAATTAATTATTCTATATTAAAAGGGGGTATTAAAATGGTTGATATGAGTAAGCATATGCGGGACGCCTTAAACAACGTTCCCACTCAAAAAATTTTTGATTTTTCTCAATATACCAGTACGATTGACGGTATTGTTCAATTAACAATTGGGGAGCCGGATTTTAATACACCTGAACATATTAAAAAAGCGGGTGTCCAAGCAATTGAAAATAACCGGACTCACTATGCTCCGCAACGTGGGACGGCAGGATTACTCAGTGCCATTAGCGACTATTTAAATGACACCGCTGATGTTCAATATGATCCCAAAACTGAAATTTTAGTAACTAACGGGGTTACTGAAGGGGCCTTTGCAGCATTGAGTGACATCGTTAATCCTGGTGATGTTGTATTGGTACCAACGCCAACGTTCTCAATTTACACTGCTGATGTGGCAATCGCTGGAGGAATACCAGTTGAAGTCGACACTTCTGCTACTGATTTCCGGCTGACCCCAGAAGTTTTGAAACCTTACTTAGATAAATATGGTGACCGGGTGAAGGCCATCGTGGTCGTCAATCCTTCTAACCCAACCGGGGTTGCAATGAACCAGAAAGAACTGGATGCGATCGCTGATCTGGTCCGTGGTAAAAACATTTTTATCTTGGCGGACGAAATTTATAGTGAACTTTGGTATGATGGTCAAGCAGCTTCAATTGCTAAAAGTTTGCCAGAACAAACAATCCTAGTAAATGGGTTATCGAAGAGCTACGCTATGACCGGCTGGCGAATTGGCTATTTGGCAGCACCAAAGGATGTTGTTTCTAATATTTTCAAAGTTCACGCGTTTGCAGTTACTGATGTCGCAACGTTTGTTCAAGATGCAGCAGAAGAAGCATTACGAAATGGTCGTAAAGACTATCAACCGATGGAAAAAGCCTACATTGAACGGCGGGATGTAATGGAAGCAGCATTAAAGAAGATGGGGTGGCAATGTACTGCTCCACAAGGGGCATTTTACATCTTTGCACGGATTCCATCCTTCTTGGAACAAGATGATGAAAAACTGGCTTATGATATGGCCAAGAATGCTAAAGTTGCTGCTACTCCGGGTTCATACTTTGGCAAGGGCGGCGAACATTGCATCAGATTTAGTTATGCAACTGCGCTTGACCAAATTAAAGTGGCAATGGAACGGTTAGCAAAATATTGTGCCGACCGTCAACACTAAATATGAACAATTTAAGAATTTTATTTAAAATAACGATGACACGGTTGAGAAATCAGCCGTGTTTTGTTATGTTAGGTTCGTTATCTTGTGATATGATAAGACCTAATTCGTTTAGATATTATTAGAGGAGAGAACAGAATGAAAAAAGTTTCGTTAAAGGATTTTATTAATGAATTAAAGTCCAGTTTTAAAGGAGAATATACTAACGCTTTATGGCCCATTGGTGGCTTCTTCATTATTTTTGTAGCGTTAAGTGCAATTTTAATGTATTTCTTCCAAAGTATTGCCAGTTCCATCATGATGAACATTATGATGGTGATGTATGGTATGACTTCCGCAGGGGCAATCGGGATGGCATTGCTAGAACTGGTAGTTGCATTAGTTCTAGTATTAGCTGTTGACTTCTTCTATGGATTTATTCAGGCAGCTTTCCAATACACTTATCTGGAAAGATTCCGCAATAAGGAGCAAAAGGTTACGGTATCCAGTATCTGGGCACAGTATAAACGCCTGAACAAGAACCAGCTTTGGCGATTAGCATTATATATTGGCCTGTATATTTTCCTTTGGACGTTACCATTGGATATTGTTGCTGGAATCTTTGCCCGTAAAACGGCTGTGGTAATCATTTGTCGTGTTCTTAACCTAATCTTGGTGATCTGGAAATCACTTCAATACTCACAAGCTTACTTCTTATATAATGACAAGCGCCCTGAATTTCTTGGTCAATCCATGCGCTACGCATTAACTGCCAGCAAGCGCTACATGAAGGGACTAAAATGGAACTGGTTATTAGTAGCTATTGTGACAGTCGTTTTGCCAGTCGTAGTTTGGTTAGCTATTTTTGGTGGCCTTGGCTACTATGGTATTTACACAGCAACTAACTTCTGGATTTGGTTTGGTTTCATCGTTGCCTTCTTAGGGATTGTTGCCTGGTTGCCAGTGACATACGCTGCAACAGCACTTTACTATGCAAAGACGGAACCTTCACAAAACTTAACAACCATTTTTGAAGGCACATTTAAGTCCGTAGAAGAACTCACGGGACAAGAAACAAAGGATACTAGTAAATAATCGATACTTGATATCTTACTGGTGAGATTAGTATTTAAAAGAGAGTGGTGATCGAATAGCCACTCTCTTATTTTTATATTTAGTGTTGACAAACGTAAACGATGGATTTAAACTGTTTTTAGAAATTAAGATTACAGATGTAAACATAGGAGGAAATGAACCATGCAAAGCACAATCATATTAATTCTCAGCTTATTATTAATCGGTGCAATTATTTGGTGGTTCTTCGGTAATCATGAAGAACAGGCCGTTGCTGCTACGAAAGATGCTGATCATCAAACGGCTAACATTGTTGTCAAGGGTGGGTATTCTCCTTCAACAGTTGTTTTAAAGAAGGGCGTCTCTGCAACGTTGAATTTTGATATGAAGGATTCAACAGCATGTCTTTCTCACGTTGTTTTTGATAAGCTCGGTGTCGATCGTGACTTAACGAAACAAGCGCAAACCAGTATTGAAATTCCAACTGATCAGGCGGGAGAAATTGATTTTGCTTGTGGAATGAACATGTTCCACGGAAAGGTGGTTGTTAAATAATGAGACTGACGTTACAACGACGTTTCTGGATCTCGTTGATTTTTACTTTGCCACTATTGATTCAAATGGTGTTAATGCCATTTCATATTATGATGCCAGGCTACACATGGATTGCCTTTTTGACGACCACTGTCGTCATGGTAGTTGGTGCTTGGCCATACTGGGTGAGCGCATGGGCAGCATTTCTAAGGCACAACGCTAATATGAACACGTTGGTGGCATTAGGAACAATCATCGCATATGCTTATAGTATTTTTGCAATGCTCACCGGCCGTGATGTTTATTTTGAAAGTGCGGCATTCATTGCCTTGTTCGTCCAACTCGGCGATATGATGGAAGAACGAATGCATAATCGGGCTTCCAATGCGTTGAAAAAGTTATTAGACTTACAAGTTAAGGCAGCTTGGGTGCTTAAAGATGGTCAATATGTGGAAACGCCGATTGATCAGATTAAAATTGGTGATGTAGTCCGGGTCAAACCAGGTGAAAAAATTCCTTTGGACGGGGTTGTAGTCAGTGGAGATTCCACGGTTGATGAATCAATGATTACTGGTGAAAGTATGCCTGTTCATAAGGGTGTGGGTGACGAAGTAGTTGGTTCCACAATGAATGCGGATGGTGCTTTAACCATTAAGGTTACCAAGGTTGGCGACGAAACGATGCTGGCCCAAATTGTAGAAATGGTCAAAAAGGCCCAAACCAGCCATGCACCAATTCAGAACTTAACTGACCGTATTTCCCAGATCTTTGTTCCGGCCGTCTTGATTATTGCGATTATTACTTTTGCAGTGTGGGTCACATTCTTCCATGCTTCCATGGTTCAAGGAATGTTGTATGCGGTAGCGGTAATTGTAATTGCATGTCCATGTGCACTTGGTTTAGCAACACCAACTGCCCTAATGGTTGGTACTGGTCGAGCTGCTAAAATGGGAATCTTAATCAAAGATGGTGAAGCACTGGAAGTTATTGATGACTTAAAGGCCGTCATTTTTGATAAAACGGGGACCATTACAGTTGGTAAGCCAGTGGTTACGGATGTAGTTGGGGACCGTAAGAAGGTTCTTAGCATTGCGGCTGGGTTAGAAGACCAGTCAGAACACCCGCTGGCCAGTGCAGTTGTTCAGCAGGCGAATGAGGATCAAATTGAAGTGCAACCTGTAACGGAATTTGAAGCAGTCCGTGGACAAGGGGTTCGAGGAAAAATAAATGGTCACCAAGCGTTTGTTGGTAGCGAACGCTTGGCTAAAGAAGAAATAGATTCTGAGTTGGCAAAGCAACGTGAACAATTGCAATCAGAAGCTAAGACGGTGGTATTAGTTGGTGTGGACGATAAAGTAATTGGTTTAATTGCTATTCAAGATTCACCAAAGCCAACTTCAGCAGAAGCAATTCAACAACTGAACAACTTAGGATTAGAAACCATCATGCTTACTGGCGATAATCAGACTGTTGCAGAAGCAATTGGTAAGCAAGTTGGTATTCAAAAGGTAATTGCAGGAGTATTACCTAATGAAAAGGCAACATATGTTAAGCAGGCCCAAGAAAAAGGTCGTGTAGCATTTGTTGGTGACGGAATTAACGATGCACCGGCTTTAACTACAGCGGATGTTGGAATTGCAATGGGATCTGGAACGGATATAGCAATTGAATCTGGTGAAATTGTTTTAGTTCAAAATGACTTACGTGGTGTTGTTAAGGCGCTGGCAATGAGTCGTAAAACATTCCAACGGATTAAATTGAATCTATTCTGGTCACTGATTTACAACGTGATTGGAATTCCAATTGC
Source organism: Limosilactobacillus coleohominis (assembly GCF_016901675.1). Lineage (GTDB taxonomy): Bacteria > Bacillota > Bacilli > Lactobacillales > Lactobacillaceae > Limosilactobacillus > Limosilactobacillus intestinavium. The sequence goes on along the minus strand of NZ_JACJKU010000065.1, from coordinate 147 downwards.
TGCAGGAGTGTTTGCTGGAATAGGTCTTGTCCTTAGCCCTGAGTTTGCGGCTTTAGCGATGGCATTTAGTTCGGTTTCAGTTATAACCTCTTCATTATTGCTAAACCGTGTCAAACTAGATTAAACGATTTATGTCTTGATGGTGAA
>NZ_JACJKU010000064.1 GCF_016901675.1 Limosilactobacillus coleohominis | reverse complement strand
CGAACGCACCAAATTCGTCTTCACATGAGTTCTCTTGGTCATCCGTTAGTGGGTGATCATTTATATGGAGGACCATTAGATAAGGTGGATCACCAAGTCTTACATGCCAGCGAATTATCGTTTACTGATCCGTTCACACAACAGTTGAAACAATTTAATGCTCCTTTAGATCAAAGCGATCAACAATTGTTAAACGATTTAGGATTATAGTACTTATAATATGAGGGTCAGATGATTAACCGGACAGTGTTCACTTATAAAGCAATACTAAATAATCAATAAATTTGTTTGATTTGTACGGACAAATACTTTACAATATTAATGGTTAGTAAAGTTTTTAAGGGAGGCTGTTCCTGTGGATAAAAGTATTATTAAAAGTAAAATTGAAAACGCTAACACTGCTTTGGGGATCGAATTAGGTTCTACCCGGATTAAGGCAGTTTTGGTTACAGATGACTATCAAGTTGTTGCTTCTGGAGATTTTGTATGGGAAAACGAACTCAGAAATAATATCTGGACCTATCCAATTGAAAAAGTATGGAATGGAATTCAAACAAGTTATGCTAATATGGCAGCAAGTGTTAATGAACAATATGGCATTCAATTGACGAAGATTGGTTCGATTGGAATTAGTGCCATGATGCATGGTTACATGCCATTTGATAACTCTGGTAATTTGTTAGTACCATTCAGAACATGGCGTAACAATATTACTGGTGAGGCTGCTGAAAAGCTGACAAAGCTATTTGACTTTAATATCCCAGAACGTTGGAGCATTGCCCACTTGTACCAGGCCATTCTGAACCATGAAGATCATGTTAAGCAGATCGACTTTATTACTACTCTTGATGGATACGTTTCATGGAAACTTTCTGGTAATAAAAATACTGGAATCGGTGATGCATCTGGAATGTTTCCAATTGACGAGGCCACTAAGACGTATGATACCAAAATGCTGAAGCAATTCGCTGATCTGCCAGAAGTTGCTCAGTACCCATGGGACATTAAAGATATTTTGCCAGAAGTATTGATGGCTGGTCATTCAGCAGGCAAGTTAACTGCTGAAGGTGCTAAATTATTGGACAAGAGTGGCCAATTGCAACCTGGTTCATTAATTGCACCATCAGAAGGTGATGCTGGTACTGGGATGGTAGCCACTAACGCTGTTCGCAAACGGACAGGTAACATTTCTGCGGGAACATCAGCGTTTTCAATGGTTGTTTTGGATCAAAAATTAAATAAGGTCCATCGTGATATTGACATGGTGACGACCCCAGATGGCGCACCGGTGGCCATGGTCCACACCAATAATTGTTCATCTGATATTAATGCTTGGGCAAATGTCTTCAACCAATTTGCCAAAGTATTAGGGGTTAATTTGTCGCCTAACCAACTTTATGAAAAGCTATTTGACGTTTCATTACGGGGAGATCAAGATGCTGGAGGCCTCGTTAACTTCAGTTATCTTTCTGGTGAAAACATTACCAAGGTCCAAGACGGCCGACCAATGATGGTCCGGAAGCCGGATAGCCACTTTACTTTAGCTAATATCTTTAAAGTACAGTTGTATTCCGCTTTTGCACCATTAAAGATTGGAATGGATATTCTATTACGAGAAGAACACATTCGGACTGACGTTCTAATTGCCCAAGGTGGTCTCTTTAAGACCCCGGTTGTTGCTCAACAAGTACTGGCAGATGCACTGAACACACCGATTACTTTAATGAGTAATGCCGGTGAAGGTGGACCATGGGGAATGGCGGTGCTAGCTCTTTATGCCAGTGATACCAAAGGAAAGAGCTTAGCAGATTACTTAGATGATGAGGTCTTTGTGAATGCTGAAAGCTCTACCTTGTACCCAGAGTTAGAGAGTGTCCAAGGCTACGAAAGATTTATTGATAATTACAAAGAAGCATTGCCTGCTGAAATTGAAGCTGGTAAAAACATGAAATTAAATTAATAAGGAGATTGTCCCGTGTTAGAAAAATTAAAACAAGAAGTTTATGAAGCCAATATGAAATTGCCACAACTAGGGTTAGTAACTTTCACGTGGGGGAACGTGTCTGGAATTGATCGTGAAAAGGGACTATTTGTAATTAAGCCTTCTGGCGTTCCATATGATGATTTAAAGCCTGAAGATATGGTAGTTGTGAACTTAAAGGGGGAAGTCATTGAAGGTCAGTTGAATCCTTCTAGTGATACACCAACTCATACGTACCTTTATAACCACTTCCCGAAGATTGGTGGAATTGTTCATACCCATTCTCCATGGGCAGTTTCATTTGCAGCTGCGCACATGGATATTCCGGCGATGAATACTACCCACGCTGATACGTTCTATAATGATATTCCTGCAGCAGATGCTCTCACTAAGGATGAAATTGAAGAAGATTACGAAGGAAATACAGGTAAAGTTATTGTTCGCTCATTTAAAGAACGTGGTTTGGATTATGAGGCTACACCGGCAGCGTTAGTGATGCAGCATGGTCCATTTGCATGGGGACCGACACCAGATAAAGCGGTTTATAATGCTAAAGTTCTTGAAGTGGTTGCCGAAGAAGATTATCATACGTTACAATTAACTAGAGCTGATAATCATTTACCACAATATCTGCTAGATAAACATTATTATCGGAAGCACGGGGCCAACGCATACTATGGACAAAATAGTGCCCATAGCAAAGATCACGCAAAACGTGAAAATTAAATATCTAGAAGAGCGATGTAGTAACAGGTTGGTTTGGACCGATGTTGTCCACCGCTCTTTCATTAGGAGCGAGTAATGACAACTAAATATGAAAAAGTAAAAGAACAAATTCGTCGGGTTATCAGTTCAGGCCAATATCAGCCTGGAGATCAGTTACCGACGGAATCGACATTAATGGATAAATATGGTGTGAGTCGTTATACCATTCGCCGAGCAATGGGGGAGCTAGAAAATGAACATTATATTTACCGTATTCAAGGTGGAGGGATGTTTGTAGAAGATTGGCAAGCTCAACGTCAGCAACAGCCAGTTAATCAAAAAGTAGTGGGAGTAATCACGACCCACCTTGCTGATTATATTTTTCCAAGCATTATTAGTGGGATTGATCGTTCCCTCTCTCAGCAAGGCTATTCGATTCTATTGGGAAACACGCATAACGACCATCCTCAAGAACGGATCAGTTTACAGCGGATGCTCGATAGCAATGTCGATGGTCTAATCATCGAGCCAACCCAGAGTGCGCGTCCCAATCCTAACCGGGACCTTTATGATCAAATTGCTAAGTCACACATTCCGGCATTGTTTATTAATGCTCATTATGATAATTCTAGTCTGCCGTTTATTGATGTTGATGACCGGCAAACTGAACATGACTTGGTAAGTCGGCTTTTTGATAAAGGACACCAACGGATTTTAGGGATTTTTAAAATTGACGATATGCAAGGGGTTGACCGTTTGCAAGGATACATGGATGCTTATATGGAGCATCCTTCGATGATGTTAATGAGTGATGTCATTATGTACCAGTCATCGGACGATATTGCACATATTTTCGCCAAAATTGCTCAGTATTTGAAGGCTAGCGATCGTCCAACGGCAATTGCTTGTTATAATGACCAATTAGCAATTCAAGTGATGGATGTGGTTCGATCAATTGGATTAAAAATCCCAGAAGATGTTAGTGTAGTAGGCTTTGATGATTACCAATTGAGTGCCTATGTTTTGCCTGGATTAACAACCGTTGCGCACCCTAAGAACCAAATGGGGATGGATGCTGGCAATATGATTTTGAAGTTAATCAAAGGTGAAGATGTTAAGCCGATTATTTACCATCCAAAGATTATTGAACGGTCTTCAGTTAAAGATTTAACTAAATAATAATTTCCATACAAATTTAGCAGGTGCATTATTGATGATGTATATTTACCGTCTAATAATGCACCTTTTTTATACAAAAAATTAGAAGGCAATTAACAAAACATGACCAGAACATTGATTTTATAATATTTATTTTTCTCGTAAAGAAATTTATATGGTAAAAGTAAAATATTTAAAACGTTTTGTTGATTTATTCGGACAAATATTCTATACTATGCATGTAAGCGCTTAAAGAATTGTTTTAAGTACTATCACATGTGGTTTTTGGTTTGAGATTGTTGTCTATTAACAAAGTATAGGAGTGAACAAAATTGAAGAAAGTTTCAAATGGATTTATCTATACTTTTGGTGCCCTGGGTGGTTTACTCTTCGGTTACGACATTGCTTCCGTTTCCGGTGCTATCCTCTTCATTCAAAAGCAATTACACTTAAACTCGTGGGAACAAGGAATGGTTGTTTCTTCAGTATTAATCGGTGCGATCATTGGTGCACTTGGTACGAGTAAGTTTCTTGATAAGTATGGTCGTCGTAAGCTTCTAATTTGGGCCGCTATTATCTTTACTATCGGTGCTCTTGGATCTGGATTTGCTCCAGAATACTGGACATTGCTGGTAACACGGGTCATCTTAGGGATTGGTGTTGGAATTACTTCAGCATTGATTCCTGCTTACCTTCACGAATTAGCCCCTAAACGGATGCACGGTGCGGTTGCGACAATGTTCCAGTTAATGGTTATGATTGGTATTTTGTTAGCTTATATTTTGAACTACACCTTCCAAGGAATGTACACTGGATGGCGTTGGATGTTAGGCTTTGCTGCTTTACCTGCAATTATTCTTTTCATCGGAGCCTTCTTCCTTCCAGAAAGTCCACGTTTCTTAGTTAAGATCGGTAAGCTCGACGAAGCACGTGATGTTTTAATGAGTACTAACAAGGGTGATGACAAAGCCGTTAACACCGCGTTGTCTGAAATCGAAGATTCTGCTAAGCAACAACAAGGTGGTTGGAAAGAACTATTCGGAGCAGATGTTCGTCCAGCTTTGATTACTGGTTTAGGTGCTGCTATTTTCCAACAAGTTATTGGTTCTAACTCCGTTATTTTCTATGCTCCAACAATCTTTACTAAAGTTGGTTGGGGTGTTGCTGCCGCCTTACTTGCCCACATCGGGATCGGAATTGTTAATGTTATCGTTACTGTTGTCGCAATGCTTCTAATGGATCACGTTGATCGTAAAAAGATGTTAACTGTCGGTGCTGCCGGAATGGGATTGTCACTATTCGTAATGGCTACCATTCTTAAGATGGATAGTGGTTCTCGTGCTGCTGCCTATGTTAGTGCCATTGCTTTAACTGTCTACATTGCCTTTTATGCATGTACATGGGCCCCAATTACCTGGGTATACATTGGTGAAGTCTTCCCATTAAACATTCGTGGATTAGGAACATCCCTTTGTTCTGCTACCAACTGGTTAGCTGATATGGTTGTTTCATTAACATTTCCATCAATGTTGGCTGCCTTTGATATTGCTAACACATTCATTATTTATGGTGTTATCTGTGTTATTTGTATCATCTTCACTAACAAATTTTTCCTTGAAACTCGTGGGAAGTCACTTGAAGAGATTGAAGCTTCCATGCGTGCAATGACAGCTGCTAAGAAGAATAAAGCATAGTTTAACGATAAAGTCATAATTTCTAAACATATTCAAACAAATCATTAATACGTATTCTTTAAGGAGGTCCTTGATATATTGGTAACTGTTCTAATGATCAAGGGCTCTTCTTGTCAATTAAAGAGTTGCTGTTCAACAAATATATTTAATGTATTTGTAGACAAAGACAAACAATAAATAATTTGTACGTTTATTTTTGGCAATTGTATTGATTTATCCGTACAAATTGAATATAATAACAATGTAAGCGATTTAGTAATGGGCAAAATCCAGTCCCGTTGCAATTTCAATTAAAGAAAAGGAGATCTAATCATTATGTTAAAAACACCTGATTATGAATTTTGGTTCGCAGTTGGTAGTCAACCACTATATGGTCCAGAAGCATTGGAACAAGTTGAAAAAGATGCCCGTAAATTGGTAGACGGCTTGAACGCTAGTGGTAAGTTGCCATACAAGGTAGTCTTCAAATTAGTAGCTACTACCGCTGACAGTATTACTAAGTTTATGAAGGAAGTTAATTACAATGACAATGTTGCCGGTGTAATGACTTGGATGCATACTTTCTCACCTGCTAAGAACTGGATTCGTGGTACTGAATTATTACAAAAGCCACTAATGCACTTAGCAACTCAAATGCTTGACCATATTCCATTTGATACCATTGACTTTGACTACATGAACTTGAACCAAAGTGCTCATGGTGACCGTGAATATGATTACATCAACGCGCGGATGGGTGTACCAGACAAGATTGTTTATGGCTGGTGGAATGACCCAGAAGTTCAAGATGAAATTGCAGATTGGGAAAAGGTAGCTGTTGGTTATAACGAAAGCTTCCACATTAAGATTGCTCGTTTTGGTGATACAATGCGTGATGTAGCCGTTACTGAAGGTGACAAGGTTGCTGCTCAAATTAAGCTTGGCTGGACCGTTGATTACTGGCCTGTAGCTGAACTAGTGGCAGCTGTTAACGCAGTTTCTGAAGATGATATTGATAAGGAATACAAACGCCTAGAAGATAACTATGATATGGTTGAGGGCGACAATGACCATGATAAATATGTTCACTCTGTTCGTTATCAACTACGTGAATACCTTGGTATTAAGAACTTCCTTGATGAAAAGGGCTATGATGCATTCACTACAAACTTCCAAGACCTTGAAGGACTAGAACAATTACCAGGATTGGCTGTTCAATTACTGATGATTGATGGTTACGGCTTCGGGGCTGAAGGTGACTTCAAGTCAGCAGGTTTATCCCGTCTGTTGAAGATCATTGCTGAAAACAAGCAAACTGCCTTCATGGAAGACTACACATTAGATCTGCGGAAGGGCCACCAAGCAATTATGGGATCACACATGCTTGAAGTTGACCCAACACTTGCTTCTGATAAGCCACGGGTTGAAGTTCACCCATTAGACATTGGTGACAAGGCAGATCCAGCACGGTTAGTATTTACAGGATCTGAAGGCGAAGGAATTGACATTACTTTGTCATACTTCGATGATGGATACAAGTTCATTGCTTACGATGTTGATTGTGCTAAGCCGGAAAAGGAAATGCCACATCTGCCAGTTGCAAAGCAAATGTGGACTCCAAAGTGTGGTCTCAAGAAGGGTGCCACTGCTTGGATGCGTAATGGTGGTGGACACCATACTGTTCTTTCCATGAACCTTACAATGGACCAAATAGAAACTTTGGCTAAGTTGTTTGGCATCGAATTAATCGATATTAAGTAATAGGATTGACCAACTAAAATCTAATTAGAAAACGTGATTTTGTTTTCACGTCCTCGCAAACAACAACAGGGGCCTAACGTTTGGTTTACTTACCGAGCGTTAGGCCCCATTGTTGTAGAGTGCTGTTCATCTGTATTGATTACAGCTTAATTCATATTGAAAACGTTTGCAAATTTGTCCGGATAATTGTATGATACTAATAACAAATATTTACTGGAGGTTGGCAGAGTGAAATTCCGTAAGTTAAAACCAGTTAAAACAGATAATTTACAATCTGGGGTTGTTTATTATCGACGCTGGACCAAGTTTGAGAAGGTTTTTTCAGTAGTTGGGGTTTTGCTACTGTTTACTGGTGTTGGAATCGTATCTGATGTGATTCTATTGGCGATGTACCTATATTGTGTAGATAAAGTTGATGTTTCACCAATTGGCAAACCTGATCAACGACTATTGATTAAGAAGAATGAGTGGGATCATTATCGTCATGTTCATGGAATTGATTATTGGCATCAACATCAACCACAACGGGTTCAAGCCATGGTAAGTGCGCATCAATAAGTTAAAACTATAATTATTAGGAAAAAAGATAATTTACTTGTATAAAAAACGAGAAGGAAGTTGTTGATAACCTCTTTCTCGTTTTTTATTTGGCAGTGCGTTACCTTTGTTGTAGTGCTTTTTTAATAGCCTGTCCTTCAAATTCAATTTGCGCTTGCTTTGTAATCTGCTTAATCTTGCGCGGATCATTAGTCTTAGCGTTAGCAATTTTTTGGTTGATATAAGCACTTACTTGTTGTTTAAGAGCGGCATGGGCGCTTGGGGATTGCTGAGTAGCCATAATTTTCTTCAGCTTTTTAGCTTGGCTAACGGATACTTTGACATATCCTTGAGGGTAGTATAAAACGTTTTGCCGATGCACTAATTTATTATTAATACCGGTGCCAATAAACAGGAATTTGTAAAAACCATTTTGATAGCGCCACCGCGTTTCTTTTGTAACTATACGAGCTTGATCGTTGGAACTGGTTTTATCAGTACTGTAAGTAAGCTCATTTGCTTGCGTATGCAGT
>NZ_JACJKU010000063.1 GCF_016901675.1 Limosilactobacillus coleohominis | reverse complement strand
CATAAAATACCGACTGCATACGGTAAAAATTGATCATCAAGGAATAACAGCATTACTAACATCCCCCCATTTTTAACAACATTCTTTTAACTACAAACATCCCCGATAATGTGCAATTTTGTACACGTTATTTTAGCCAGATCACTGTTATATCGGCATTTCAGAATTGGATAAGGTACGGAACAGTTTTATTTGTTCTTAGTTTATGACCTAATACCAATGTTCTTATATGCGGTGGTTATCTTATTCTGATAATAACCAGCGTAAAAACGATGATGTTTTTGGTAGACAAAACCGAGTAGTTGCATGTTCTTTTTGAATTGACGGTTGCCTAGTGGGGTGATCCCTTGCTGGTCACAATATTCTAAATAATGCTTATACACTGTTGTGCAAGGCGAATATAACCGCCGATTCTTAACCACGTTCGGGCTATAAACAAACTTCACAACATTAACATCCGCTTAGTCACGGTTCCGAATTCTGAAATAATTATCTTTCTTGTGCTTGCTTGCATCAAACCATTTTGACAAGCTACGTTGACTAAATACATATTTCCCTTTATACCAGCCCATGCGTTACCTCCAAACTTAATTAAAGTGATAGTTAAACTACTATTTAAATTAAACCATTAGTTAAACCGTTACTTAAAGAGTTAGTTAAACTAACCAGCCTAGTTCGTTTAACTATCTTTTGAACTGCGAAAAAATAAATTGAATAAGTACCTCTAGCAGAAAACCAAAAGCTAAATTATTAACCATGTTTGCACTCATCATTTCAACCTCACAAAATACTTCACCTTTTCCGCCTAATGTTCCTTTAATTACAAATGATTAGCACTAATACAACGCTCTTTCTATTCAAAGATGATTAGTCGGTTAGAATCCATTTAAGCGGATGCCATTAATGCCAATGTTCTACTGTTGCATAAATCAAAATCACTATAACAACCACAATCATCATCACCCCATTAGTCCACCAATGGGCTTGGTCTAACGTGATATGAAAAGTATTGGCTGGCTATTAGTCGGTAAAACATCCAATCATCAAAACTATTTAGAATTGTCATTTTATTACCTCTCTTTTTTCAGGGCGTCCGAAATGTCTGAATTATTTTTTTAGAGTGTCGAAAATGTCGCCTTTTTATGATGCGCCCTTGCCGCCCTTATTAACTGCTGACAAGCTCAAACATGATTACAATTTAACTTTGCTCATTGCTGACAATAAGGCAATGGGCTTTTTTGTTATATTCTAATTCTCATTTTAAGGTTCTCTGACCAATTCTAATGGTTAAATGATTAATTATATTAGTTCACTGATACTCGCTTCATAGCAAGGCAAAATTTAAGAATTAGCAGGGTAAAAACGTAATAGTGTTTCCTTTTGGCTATGATCGTTAGGCATCCGCCCTTGTGTGAAACAATGACGTGAAACATCTCCGCTACTATCTCTGCTACTGCTACTACCGTTGCTACTACTATTTAACGTTAATAGTTGTAGTAAGGGTCTCGGAGCCATGCAACTATATATCAGCTATATCTAGCTATCTAAACGGCTATATCGTGCATTTATCACTTCGGGCATCTCCACTAGGACAACTTGTCCAATTGCATAACATCAAGGGTTACGGATGTCAGTAGTGATAACTGTGTGCTTATTAGTGGTGTTATCAGTGCACCTAACAGTGTAGTTAATACTGTATATGCCTCTGTACCTAACGATGGTACTAAACAGTACCAACATAGTTTACAAGGTGGTTTACATGTTAGTTGTCATGTTGGTCGCCATAGGGCATTGCTGATTAGCAAAGGGTTACAACTCACTAGATGGGGTTCAAATACTATTAGATAAGCAATAAGGGGCGTTGATTGATGTTTCAACGTCCCTTTACTGTTCCATTTTTAACTATTTAAAAGAATATTATAAATACATTATGACCGATAACGGGTTATCCGTGAACGGTTTTTCAGTCATCGGTTCAGTAGTCGTGCTAGTCAGAGTACGACCTTATTTCTCGTTGTGACCATGAGGGAACAACCTTATTTTTAGTCCTGTGACCTTATTTAAATACTTATTATTGGTCGTACTAAATGACACCCCCCAGTTGTACAAAATAACACCCCTAGTTGTACGATTTGCTACCACTAGTTGTACAAAATGACACCCCCCTACTTTGTAAATACCTCATTAATCTTCATTTAATTCGTTAAAAAATTCAGAAACTTCTTTTTCAGATTGATAATCAAGGTTAAGCTCTAATACTCTTTGATGCTCATCATCTTTCAAATAGAATACATAATCTTTTTGGTACAATTCTTTTAGGTTACGTATGACTGCACTTTTGCTTATATTCAGTGTCAGAGCTATGTTTTGATTAGACAAGTTACTTTGACGTTGACCATGTTTGAAAGCATCATCATATATCAAACTACAAAGTAACGCTTCACGATAATTTATAGCTCCCTGCTGAACATCATTCAGTATCTGATAAGGAATTGCTAAATACGGCTTTTTATTTCTCATCAAAGGGAAGATTTGCCATGTTGTTTTCCCTCCAATATGGTTATATTCAACGATTACCCATCCCAAACTAGATAATTCCGATATTTGTTTGCTGATATAATCAACACCGCAATGCTGATACTGTGCTAGTGTTTCCCTACTCGTGGTAATAGTCTTAAAGTTACGGTTGAGTACTAATAATTTAGCATAAAGAATTGTTGACGCTGGTTTTACAGATTGAACTAATCCATAGGGAACCTTTACAACGGGAACAATCCTTTTGATTGATTCCTCGCTACTCATAATTATGTTACCTTAAATAACCGTCACTAATGCTAACGTGCATCTTGATAGTAGTGATTAACTTCGTTCGTGATGGTTCTGGTCGTCTTAGTATTCATATCTTGCAAAAAACGAATGATTGACGACAAAGCATCATCATTGCGTAACAGCTTAACTACAACTCCAGTCATTTGTTGGTCTGAAACGTCCGATAAGTCCTGATAATCAGCTCCAGCAATTGGCGCTTTGATCTTTTGTAGAATATCTACTAATAGGTCTAATAAGCCTTTGACGTTTTCTTGATCTGCAACAAGGCTTTCAATCTTATTAATATCAAATGTTTCTTTCATGGTATTGGTTCCCCTTTTGTTCATATCCTGATAATATGAATAAAGCGGGCTAGTCGTTAGCTCGCCTTACTCTTTCAAAACCGTTTTTGCTGTCTGGTGTGGTAGTTAGTCAGCATGAACGGCTTTTTTTGTGTCCTTGAATTGATTGTAGTAATTCTGTTTCAAACGTTCCGCCCTCAGCATCATCGAAAGTACAGAGGTTCGAATGTTAGTGTAAGTACGCTGCAACTCCTCTTCGGTGCTGATCAAGTAATAGCCGTTATCCATTCCAATAGGGACACTCTCATTGGTCAAACAGGCAATAATATTACTAACGGCTCTTACATCACCCCCTAAGGTATCCGCAACCCTGCTTCGTGATATGGGGCTCTCTGACCCGTAAGGTAGTAGCCTTAATACCTGACGTTCAACATTGGTTTCACCTTTGACGGCTTGCTCATCAATCGTTGGTAGCTTGAATAATGCTAATTGATGTTCTGTCATTCATTGACCCCCTTAATTTCAATTCTCCAGTGACTTCTAAACCACCTTAGTATTTCTACAACATGAACTGCTAAAACAGCGTACGGGCTTAAATACACACCGATAATCACGTTTAAAATGATCCAGAGTAGCAAAGCCCCATTTTTTGTCAGTTCAATATCCATACATAAATTTAAATCATTCCGTATTTGTGTTCTCATCATGTCCACACATTCAAATACATAACACTGCGCTGGTTAGCTATGGTTATTAATGACTATGTTTCTGACTGCGTGACTTGACCCATTGCTCTAAATCTGACTTAGTAAAACGATAACTACCGCCGATCACGGCAACGGGAAAGTCGTCATATTCTTTGATCCATTTATCAAGGGTCGCTCGTCCACATCCTAAAAATTTAGATGCGGTCTGTTTGTCCATGATTGCGGGGAACGGATCAACGGGTTTATAGGTTTTCATGCGCTCCGTCAATGCGTCTTGTAAAGCGCTGTCGGGAATGGTAAAAGTAAATTCCATCTTCGATTACCTCGCTTTCTAACTAGCCCCATCTTGTAAAGAACTCATCAAGTGAAAATGTGATAATGGGGTGCGCTTTGGGCTCCAGTAGCTTGTTAATGATCTTGATTGCTAAATCTATCGTGTGTTGATCGTATCTATTCAGAAACGGGACTTTTGCCCTCCCCAATTGACAAACATGTAGTACATGCTTTGCTTCGTTACGATCACTTTCAGTTAGTGCAATATCTTTTACATCAATCACGATTAACACCGCCTTATTTTTGAGAACCAATAATTGCAAAATCATCTTTGGTGCGTCTTTCATTAAGGGCAATTTGTAAACCATCATTCCATACCAGAACATGCGAATTGGCAATTGATGGATCAACTTGTGCAAATAAATACCCTTCTCCGGCGTAACTAATCTTTTCATTACCTGCAAGCGGTAGAATGCTCTTCCCGTCAGCTTGACGCTTAGCAAAGATTTTATTTTGGTCGTCTTTGTTGTCCAGCAGCTTGGTTAATTCCAGCCCCTTTTTAGTAGCTGTATAAACTGCCTTTTCGCAATAAACTTGGTCGCCTTGTGCCAAAATTACAATGTTTTGTGTGTTTTCCATGATTAAATACCTCCAAAAAAATTTAACGTTCTTGCCATCCGTTTGAGCGGATGGTTTTTATTTGTCCTGAGTTGCGACTGTTTGCTTCTCTAGCCAATTTTTAAACCGCTTATAAATATCACTTTGCAACGCCATTGGTGCTGGTGAATTAATAAGTTTAGTCATCGTTGGTTGAGAAACACCAATTTGAGTTGATAAATCATTACGGGTTAATCTATGTAGCCCCTTAATGGTCAACAACTGCCGTTGGTCATTCTCTGAAAAAATGTCCATAATTCCGCCTCCGTTTACATTTTTCGTAAATTATATTAATTTACATTTTGTGTAAAGTCAATACTTTGTTTACATTTTGTGTAAAAAGTTTTAATCTATTCTTTGAGGAGAATAAGTTATGGCAAATAGAATAAAAGAAATGCGAAAGAAAAAAGGCTTATCACAAAAAGAATTTGCGAAAGCCTTCAATGAGTTCGCCCCAAATATTAAAAATGTTAGTTACGCAACTATTTCAAGATGGGAGAATGGGAAAAACGAGCCCAAATTAAACACTTGGCTAAAATTATCTGATTTTTTTGGTGTTCCTATTTCATATCTTCAAGGAATTGATAATCAATCTAGATTTTTGGATACAATAAAAGGCAGCGACCATTGGTCAAGTGAGATGGTGCAAGGGATGAGTGACCGTCTAACCCATGATTTTGTACAGTCTTTACAATATTCTTTGTCAATAGAAAACAAAGCATTGCTAGTTAGGGTTTTTTCTAATACGTCTGCTTTAATTACCAAAATGGTTCCGTCTTCGCCAAATGAAAAAATAAAAAAAGAAGAATTAAACCAATTTTCTAAAATTATTGATTGGCTATTCTATAAGGCAATAGGCAAAGAACCAATGTTTGCCTCCCCTTCAGTTTACGAAACGGCTACTGTTAACGATGATGAGTTAATTAAAACTCTGAAAGCGATAAACGAATTTTTAGAAACTCAACCATTCAAAACGGATGATAAAGCCGACAAAAGTAATAAAAAGTAGTATTCCTTACGTCCAAGCGTGATTGACGTTAAAAGCTATGGGAGGTTCATTTATGAAAAAAGATGGTTTAGGTTTTGAAAGATTGCTAATCTTTCTAACTGGTTTAAATTTGATTTTGCGAATTGTCCTTTATGTTCAAGAAAAGCGTGCAGCCAATGAAAAAGATTAGTCTAATCTGCGCCGTTGCCCTTGCTGGTCTATCCTTAACCGCTTGCGGTAGCAACCCCAACAAGAAAGCAAGTTCAAGTAGTAAAGTGTCTAGTTCAAAGGTGGTTAAACGCCATAAGAAAGCTAAACGCTCAAAAAAGGTTAACAAAAGTAAACATGCTAGTAGTTCATCCGCTGTCAGTGCGTCTAGTCAGCAGAACCAACAGCAACAGGCGTAAGCAAGCAACGGGCAACAACAAGCGTCACAAAATAACGGTCAATTACCGCCTGCTAGTGATTTAAGTGACTTTGTTAATCGCTACGGCGAGTCACCAGCAGCATACCTAATGGATCATAGCGGAATGTCACAACAACAAGCGTTAAATTCCGTTCCTGATACCATGAAATCCTCTGGTGAAATTCAATCCAAAAATCTTATGAATAATGGTCGTTAATTGTTTGCTGATTATTTTACTTTCTGTAACGTTTTAACTGTGTTCCGATAAATCACCCATTAACTATTTAAAGATCGCTCACGGGTCAATTCTGACCCCATATCATTCAAATACATAACACTGCGCTGGTTAGCTGTGCGAAAAAAGGAATGATAGAAAATGAGTTATACAAAGAAAGTTAATAAAGGATATTACGGTTACGCTACCTACTACGACAAACACGGCAAGCGACACGTTAAAAGTGCGGGGCTTTTCAAGCTCAAACGGCAAGCCCAACAAGCGGGCAATGATTTAGAAAAAGAACTTGATCAACGGAACATGGATTTACAAGATATTACTTTGGTTGCTTACTATGACCGCTGGTTCAAGCTCTACAAGCAATCAAATATCACGGATGTTACTAAGAACCGCTATAAAGTCATCGGTAAGGCAATTCATGATTATTTTGATGATACTAAGTTGGTTAATATTAGACGTTCTGACTATCAAGGCTTTATTAACTGGTATGGTGCTAATCATGCAAAGGATAGTGTCACCAAACTAAACGGTGCTTTGAGAAGCTGTGTCGGTTATGCAATTGATGATGATGTTATCACGAAAGATTTTACTCATAACGTGCAAATCGTTTATGACCGCTCCAGAAAAGTTAATGTGGAATACTTAACCAATGCTGAATTAGCGAGGCTCAAAGATGCGGTAGTTCAAAACCTGAACCATTTAAGCACCAGCCGTTACATGATCTTAACGGCAATTTATACGGGAATGCGTAAAGCTGAGGTGCAAGCCTTGACTTGGAAAGATATAGATTTCCTCCATTCCACCATTACTATCAACAAATCATGGGACGAAAATAAAAAAGCCTTTAAACCTACTAAGACTTCAACCAGTAATCGAACAATTAAAGTTAATCGTGAATTACTGAAACATCTTGCAGATTTAAAGGCTAATGGTTCAACGATGGTCTTTATGAATGGTTTAGGAACAATCCCAACATCGAACGCTTTAAATAAATGTCTACACCGTATTATGAACCATGTCGGTATCAAAAAGCAAAACTTCACGTTCTACTCACTACGTCATGTTCATGTTGCCTATCTGATCGGGCAAGGTGTCGATGTTTACGCAATCAGCAAGCGTCTAGGACACTCTAATATCACTACTACGCTACGGGTGTACTCTTATTTGATCGATGAATACAAGGCAAAGAATGATACTTTGATTATTAGCAAATTAGCTGACCTATGATTTTTTGCTACCAAACTGCTACCGAATCAGAACAAAACATTGATATATCAACGTTTAAGGTGCTATTTTGGTGCCTGCCTTGGGCATTTAATAATGGACTTAGGCCTTGATATATCAAGGCCTTTTTATTTTATCTTTACACCAAATTAAAATTTTAAGACAACAAAAAAGGACCCTCAGAAGGGTCCTTTTTTAGATTACTTTTCGTCAGCTGGCTTTTCTTTAGCCCACTTACGAATTTCTTCAATCTTCTTTTCCTTTAAAGCCCGCTTGTACTTAGGAGCAATTGGGCGACGGCCTTGTACGCCATGTGGATGTGCTTTACGCATGTCAAATGTGCCTCCTTTTTTATTATCGTTAATAATCAACATTCCGATTATAACTAAATGTGGTGTAAATCGCAACCTTTCCATTCAGAAGCATAATAAATGATTTAGTTTTCTTGATTATACCGGTAATGGAAAACGTTTGTCAAAACTGTAATATTAAAACCTCTTGCTACCTATACCAATTTAGGATAATATGGATGGTGTCAAAAAGATAAAGGTATTCACTTTATTAAACCAATTTAATAATTAATTTTAGTGGAGGATTATCATGTCCAATCAAGATTTAAAATTTAAGATGTTTGAGGTTCAACCTGATCAAGATCGTGATCAATTAGATAACGAATGTGCAAACCTTGAATTAGATCTCATTGCAAAAAACTTAAACAAATAGTTTAAAATTAAGGACTTTTTATGGCTCTACATCATTTAGTGTTGGTTTAACAAAATCGTGAAATTTTCGCTAAATTGGTATAGTTTTACGAGTTACATACTTTTAGGGTATGTGACTCTTTTATT
>NZ_JACJKU010000062.1 GCF_016901675.1 Limosilactobacillus coleohominis | reverse complement strand
ATTCCACGGAAGTCACTTCACTACCGCACACCACTTGAAGTATTCCTAAGTCACGTCACAGATGAACAGCTTTCAACATTTTTCTAATTTAAATTGACATTTCGGGATTATTATAAATAAGTAACATAAAAGAGCTAGTGTCTTAGTAGATTCACTAACTCTTATTTTATATATCTACATACGTCAATTGCTAGTTTGTAACATTCAAAATTTTGCTAGATTATTCGTCATGACAAGTGCCTCGATTTGTGCTTGCAATCCCACCAAACTACGAGCATAAGTCTGTTCGCTTCCCAAGAGTTTCAATTTAGCAAATGCAGTCTCAATAAGGCGACGCGTCCGCTTACGGGCTGACCTATTATGCTGTTTTGCATCTTTCATATTTGAACGATACGGCGTCCAGATGTCGTGACCTTGTTGCTTAACCTTACTTCGTAAGTCTTTACCGACGTGCCGACGTCAGCTAGAATTTGTGGACAAGGGCAGTTTTGAATCAATTCTGGAGCAGCCTTAACGTCATGGATTGACGCTGGTGTCACTTCATAATCGAGAATCAGGCCGCTAGGTTCTACGATCATGTGAACTTTGAAACCATAGAAGTACAGCTGTTTCGTAGCGTTATAGCCAATGTTTGCAATCCCAGCAAACAAGTGAGCTCGAGCATTACGAACCCCTTGAAAAAGCGGGAGCGGATAACTATCGATAATGGCTGTTTGGGAAGGCGTAGTCAACGTTAGCAATCCTCGGCGAATTGCTTGAAAAACTGGTGTGACCTAGTTAATCCGACGGATTAGGAGGGAAAACTCTAACAAGGGTAACGAAGGGATCGTAGCTTGCACTAAATCGTAAAAGGCCGTCCAAGTTGGAACATGATATTGCGTTTTGAGGAGCATTAGGGCCATTATCTCAGCGTCAGATAGTTTGACGTGTTCAATATTGCTCCGTTCCATAAATTTTAGTGGGACAAAATCTTGCATAAACTGTTGTAATTCAGAACAAGTGTGGGCAAAACCCGCTTAAAAATCATGGCGATCATAACTAGACTTAAAGTAGCTTAACAAGGCAAAGACTCCTTTTTTAGTCTACTTTGAGTCTAACCTTGTTAGGCTTTTTTTGTTAAATGTTACGAACTAGCAAATCGCGTAAAAAGATACTAGTATCTTGATAACAGTCAAGTTATCTAAATTGTTTTTTACTTATGATATGTAGTGTCAAGAAAGGGAGAGGTGAAAAAATGATTAAGTTACAACAATTTTTTATGAGGTACAAAAAGCAACTTTTGCTTGTTAATACTATTCTGCTGTTGCTTGCTGAAGGATCTAAATGGTTATTGCACATGAATTTACCATACCAGGCTTTGATGCTTATCGTGGGGATTGTCGGAGTGCTTCCAATTGTTTTGACGGCTATTTCATCTTTAAGGGTTAAATTAATTTCTATTGATGTTTTAGTATCGCTGGCGGTAATCGGTGCCTTCATTATTGGTGAATTTAATGAAGCAGCCATTGTTACTTGGCTATTCATGTTAGGAGATGTACTGGAAGAATTAACCCTAAAGAAAACGCGGTCAGCCGTCGCTGATTTAACCAAAATGGCACCACAGACTGCGTTAGTTGTTCAAGATGATGGCTCAACTGAGAAAAAAGACGTCGATTTCATTGATCCTGGTGAGAAGATTTTAGTTAAAACTGGTGATCAGGTTCCAGTCGATGGCAAGGTTATTTCAGGTTCTGGTTATCTTAATGAAGCCAGTGTTAACGGTGAATCTAAATTAGTTAATAAAAAAGCCGGTAATGAAGTATATGCAGGAACTATCCTTGAAAACGGTACATTGACTGTCGAAACTACCGCAGTGGGTGAAGATACGACTTTTGGTAAAATTATCGAAATAGTTGAAGAAGCACAAGATACAAAGTCACATACAGAAAAGTTAATTAACCGGTTTTCCAAATATTACACTCCCGCCGTACTTATAATTGCAATCGTTGTAGGTTTAATTACTAAAGACCTTAGGCTAGCTGTTACAGTTATGGTGCTGGGTTGCCCAGGTGCTTTAGTTATTGGTGTGCCAGTATCTACAGTTGCTTGTATCGGTAATGGTGCTAAAAATGGCATTATGTTTAAAGGGTCGCAAGTGATGGACCAAACTCATCGGATTGATGAAATTGCTTTTGATAAAACCGGCACTTTGACTATCGGACATCCAGAAGTTAGTGCAATTGAGGTATTGAATGGTTCCAAAGATGAAATTATTAAATTAGCTGCTCAAATTGAGCGTCAAAGTAATCACCCCTTAGCTCAGGCAATTGCCAAATTAAATAAACAAACACCAGCTTCAATTAAAGTGGAAACTGTTAAGGGTAAGGGAATCATCGCTACTTTAAATAATCAAAAATATTATTTAGGTAACCAAAAATTCATTGTTGAAAACACTCGTGCCAATGCAAAATTGGGTAAAACAATTGATCATTTGAGTCAATTAGGTAATTCAATTGTCACTTTTACCAATGATGACCAAAGTCAATTAGCTGTTTTTGGCATTAAAGACCAATTGCGCCCAGAAGCTAATGATGCTTTAACCCACTTAAAAGAATTAGGGGTTAAGAAGATCGTGATGCTTTCTGGAGACAATCAAGAAACTGCTGAACGAATTGCGACGAAGTTGCCAATCGATGAAGTTCATGGTCAAATGTTGCCACAAGACAAGGCAGCTTTTGTTAAAAAAGAAAGAGCTAAGGGACACCATATTGCTTTTATTGGTGATGGGATCAATGATAGTCCGGCCTTAGCCAATGCTAATGTTGCAATTGCCGTTGGTAGTGGAGCAGATGTTGCCATTGACGTTTCAGACATCGTTTTAGTTAAAAATGACTTGCGAAAGATCACTTATGCCCTTGGATTATCCAAGAAGACAATTTTGAACATGAGTGAAAATATCGTGATGGCTTTACTGACAGTCTTATTGTTGTTCATCGGTTTGTTTGCGGGTTATGTTGCAATGGCAAGTGGGATGTTTATTCATGAATTTAGCATCTTAATTGTTATCTTGAACGGGATGCGATTAATTAAATTTCAACAAAATTGACGATCATCAAGTTTATAATCAGCAAAACAAAGTATCATTAGATATGTAAATTAATAAGGAAGGGGAATTTAATCATGGAAAAAGTAATGATGAAATTATCTGGCCTGACCTGTCCTTCATGCTTAAGCAAAATTGAAAGGGCGGTTGGTAGTTTGGATGGAACCGACCAAATCAAAGTTTTATTCAATGCAGGCAAGCTAAAATTTACGTTGGATCCTGATAAGACTAAAACTGTTGACGTCAAGACAGCTATTGAAAAAATGGGTTATGAAGTAAAAGAAATTAAGGCAAAGGAGCTTAACTGATGAATGCAGAAGAAAAATACCAGGCGGAATTGAAGCAAAGCGACATTGATCACCATCAGCCAACGGCAGCTGCCATGACTGGTCACATTATTTCTAACTTGTTAATCCATTCTTTAAAGATTAACCAAGCTAACTTATTTGCTAAAGGATCTGCTAGTCTTTTTTTAGCCGAAAAAGCTGCTGGTTGGATTGCTTATGAACGTCAGGAATTTGACCAATTGAATCACTTATTGGTTAATAATGGTGAAAGTATTCCAACAATTACAGCTCAATTTAAGGAATATACTATGCTAGAAGAAGATGGAAGTAGTAAATATTTAACGGGTGATAAGCAATTGTTTGCCTTGGTAAAAGATTTTGATACGCAAACGCTCTTCATTACTAAGGCAATTGCTTTAGCTAACAATGAAAGTTGGCCAGAATTATCTGCTAATTTAACTAATTTAATGGCTTGGATTAAGGAGCAAATTCGGGTAACTCAAGACTTCTTAGGTCATGAACTAAAAGAAGGATTGTATGTCGAAGACGACGATGATGACTTTTAATTAAAGGACGATGAATTTAATGGCTGATTTATGTGTTAACTTAGTACCACTATTTAATGCTTTACCTCAGGATGAGAAGATGCAAATCGAAAAATTAGTTCAGCATAAAAACTATGAAAAGGGTGAAGTGATAATTGATCCAACGATAAATGATAATTTAGTAATTGTCGCTGATGGTAACGCTAAGCAGTACACCTTAGATGAAGACGGCTATGAGAATGTTTTGCAAATCTTGCATACAGGTGATTATATTGGTGAGAATTGGCTTTTTGGTCAAAAAAATATCAATAATTACGTCGAGGCTACGGAACACAGTGAAATTTGTTTATTAAAACGGCAGGATTTATTGAAGTTGATGCATAAACAGCCAGAATTAAGTATTCGATTATTGGAACTAAATATTGTTAAAGTTTCGGAAATGCAAAAACAACTTCACTTGTTGGCTTTGCCGAAGGTTGAAGACCGGTTATTAACGTATTTACAAACATATACAGATGAAATTGGAAAAAATAATTTTACCTTACCCTTAAAAATGAAGGACTTAGCCTTATACCTTGGAACAACACCTGAGACCCTGTCTCGTAAATTTGCTTTATTAGAAAAGCAAGGTCAACTGAAACGTCAATTACGTCGAATTGAATTATTCGAAAATTAGTTTATCAGGCAAGGCATGCTTAACCAAACGATAGAGGGCCATCTAGGTGGTAAGTTGATAGTGAACTTTTAGGAACATGAGGGCCAATAAGTCTTCATCGGCAAGCTTAGTGTTATTGCCGTTACGACGATCGGTGAACCAACAAGGAACGAACCAATCAATTAGTATTTTAAATTGAGCCCTTGGATGATCAAAACGGGCTTGGAAATCCATGTGATTAAGACTAGACTGAGATTAGCTTAGCATGGTTAGGACTCCTTCTTTAGTCTACTTTGAGTCTAACCTTGTTAGGCTTTTTTAAATGTTACGAACTAGCAATTCGCGTATCTACATAATTCTAATAACAGTAAAAAGAGCGTATTTGTAGCATTTTAAGTAATCGCTCAAGTAGTCCCCTGACAGGGTATCGACCTAGTTTTCCCCTAGCAAAATGCTGGAGAAAACTAGATTATGGCATCTTTCTAGCTCTGCTCCGAAAAGCAGCAACCTTTACGCTCACGCAGTCCTTGCTGCCCCTCAACATCGCTTTAGCTTCCCTGTTAGTCGGGTGGTTTTTTGGTCTGGTAATTGCTCGTGGAAAACTTCAATGAGAAACCATATAAAACTCATATTGACAGTAGGTAGGTTGATCCCCATATATTTCTATATCATAGGGTTCCACTCCTATCCATTCTTTGCGCTTATCCCAAGTGGCCGATATCGCCCATTGATAAGTACTCAAAAGTTACACTTTAAGGAAAAGAAAAAAGCCTACAAAACTGTAAGCTTTAATCAGTTTCTAGCGCTTTAAGTGCTTCGTATAACTTAGCTTTAGCTTGGTTAACTGCATTTAGTTCTGAACTATAACCACCATTATCCAACTCTTTTAGAACAATTGAACACCATTTTAAAGGAAGCTGATCTTTTTTGTCCGAACAGCGTTCAGATTAATTTTACAATCTACCATTTAACGACTTATTTAGCCAATAAACTTCGCTGCAAATTCGCTGAATTGCTTACCAGCACCAGCTAAGAATGATTGGGTGTCTTCATTTGTGATATGACCATTTTCATCAGCCAACTTATCAGTATTACCGATGTACAATTCTGGTTGTTGCATCGTTGGCATGTCTAAGAAGACCAAGGATTGACGTAAAACATGGTGTGCTAAGACGCCAGAGTTACCAGAGATCGATTGGGAAGCAACCAAAGCAGGCTTGCCGCCCCAAACACTTTGACCCCATGGACGTGAAGCAACGTCCAAAGCATTCTTCAAGGCTGCTGGGATGCTACGGTTATGTTCAGGTGTGACAAAGATGAACGCATCTTGAGCCGCAACGACCTGACGAAATTCTGTATATTCTACGGGTGAATCCGCATCGTAGTCTTGGTTATATAGTGGCAACTTAGCGATATTTAAGTACGTTACTTCAGCGTCGTCTGGTAACCCAGCAACGATAGCTTCAGCGACCCCTTTAGAATAAGAATTTTTACGAATAGAACCTACAATTACACCATATTTTGTCATATCAAACAATCCTTTCAAAATTAATTTCTTCGTTGCACTTACTAATAATAAGTATATCAAGTTGTTGAAAAAGTGCAACCATTTTATCCGCCGGATTTACAATCTAAGTACAACATCATAAATTAAACAAAAAGGCCATTAAGACCTATGAAGTGCCTCATAATTGTTAGACAAAAGTTCTAACGATTGTGAGGCACTTTTTATGACTAAATACAAACCTGACTTTAAAGCTAAAATTGTCCACGAATATCTGACTACTCCACAAAGTTCTCGAGCCTTGGGGCGCAAATACAGTATCAGTAGCCGACTGATCAGGAAATGGATTCAAAGATATCGCTTAAGTGGGATAGACGCCTTGAAACGGCGTCGTCATCCACGAACCCTTACCGCAGATTTTAAGTTGAGTGTGATAGACTACTACCAAACTCATGAGGAATCGATGGTTAAAGTAGCGGCTCGATTTGACGTGCAAGCGTGCCAAATTTCACTTTGGCGGTCACAGTTTAAGCGAGATGGTATTGAAGCCTTGAAAACTCACCCGAAAGGTAGGCCGTCAAAGGTGAAACATACTAAGAAACGACTTCGTCGTCTTACTAATAAGACTGAAGTGGAACGTTTAAAAGAAGAACTTGCCAAGAAAAGCCAAGAACTCTATGACACAAAATTGGAACGTGACATCTTAAAAAAATCGTTGGCCCTGTTCGGACCCTCCAAGGCAAAGAGAAAACGCAAATAGTTGATCAGATCAGGGCAGATCAAGCATCGCTACCGAAGAAATATCGCTATAAGATTGGTGACATTCTTCATAAAATCAACCTTCCTAAGGCTACTTACCATGATGAGCGCAAGCGCATCGCTAACCATCATGATAAATATGCGAGTGTTAAGCAAGTGATT
Source organism: Limosilactobacillus coleohominis (assembly GCF_016901675.1). GTDB lineage: Bacteria > Bacillota > Bacilli > Lactobacillales > Lactobacillaceae > Limosilactobacillus > Limosilactobacillus intestinavium. The sequence continues at coordinate 1,533 of NZ_JACJKU010000062.1, read as the reverse complement.
CTTAGCGTGGCTAAAGAAGGGCAAGTCCGCGGACGATGGACCTACGGTTATCATCGCGTGAACCAAAAACTGCGGGCAATGGGCATTCATTTGGCGGACATGACGGTGAACAAGTTGATGGCGAAATTAGATGTTCAAGTGGCACTGTATAATCGCCACCGTAGTGGTAAATACTCATCTTATGAAGGTAATGTAGGCACAGTTGCGGATAATCTACTAAAACAACAATTTCAGGCCACCATTCCTTATCAAGTCCTCCACACAGATGTTTCTCAAGTTCGCTTAGCTAATCACAGTTGGGCTTATATTTCCTCAATTATCGATGAAGCCAGTAAGGAAGTTTTAGCCTTCCAATTGAGTCAACATCCTGATCGACAGTTGATTACCGCTACTCTCAACGAGCTATGTACAAAGCTACCTGATAATGCTCAACCAATTATTCATTCTGATCAGGGGTGGCACTATCAACTGGGGTACTATACCCAAAAGTTAGCCGATAATCACTTTATTCAAAGTATGTCCCGTAAGGGAAATTGTCATGATAACGCACCAATGGAGAGTTTCTTTCACCTGTTTAAGACAGAGTTATTAGATGGTTTCCCGCCATGTAAAGACTTAGCTTAATTAAAATCACTCTCAGCTCAATACATTCATTACTTTAATTACCAACGTATCTCCTTAAAAACAAAAGGTATGACTCCGGTTGAATACCGAAATCATACCTTGGTAGCTTAAATAATCAATTTTGTCTAACTTTTTTGTTGCACTTCAGTTTCTCAGGGACTTTTCTTATATCATGAAGAAGTTATCGAATTTGTTCTTAGAATGGCTTAGAAAGCAAAATAACAGGGGTGTTTTTGCCAAATGGTAAAGTTACAAAGCAAAGTTATCCAATTCCTTGTTGATGTCTTCTCTCTCAATTCAGATATAGCGAAGTGTGATCGCTTGTGATGAATGATTGAAGATTTTCATCAGAGTAACGACATCATGAGTTTGCTTGTAGAAATGGTAGCCAAATGTTCTCCGCATGGAATGAGCAGTAAGACCCTTCAGCGTTGGCATTCCGTTGCTGATTCGACTAAACATACGGTATACGGCTTGCGTCTTGATCGGTTCATTATGGTTCCTGTAATTAGCAAAGAGCCAGGCAGAATCAAATCCCCGTTGGTCTAAGTAGTTGTTGATCTGGTTCTTAATTGATTCATTGAATCGGAGTACCCGTTTTTTGCCCGTCTTGCTTTCAATAATAGTGGTGTTGGCTTTTGGCTTGTCGTTATCATCGACCACATCATCAACCTTGAGCTGAAGAATATCATTGGTTCGAATACCATTGTTGATACCAATATCGAAGATTAAACGGTTCCGAAGTGGTTCCTTAGTCCTATTGGCAATCAACTCCCGGACCAGATCAATTTGAGAGCTAGTCCTTAATGGTTCTGAATTTTGAATATGCTGTTTTTTCATAGCAAACACCCCTTTTGTGCTGTGTACATATTTCATAAATAATACACCATAACTTGTACACAATAACAA
>NZ_JACJKU010000061.1 GCF_016901675.1 Limosilactobacillus coleohominis | reverse complement strand
AAACTAGAAATCAGTTTAAGCGATCTTCCTGACCATGGTATTAGGCGCCATCGAGCTAAAGAAACTCGTGGTACTTTTTGCCATGGACGTTCAATTGATACACGTCCTCTTTTAATAGCGAGATATTAGTTATAAGTTAGCTGTTTTCATCTTTTTTCCATAGTTTTGTAATTGCATCATCGATTGCTGTTGGGAGTAAGTAGATACGTACTAGGACGTCGCATGCCTCAGCTCCTTTGTGGATAGCGTCGAAACTTGGATCCAGCTCGTCAATAGCGGTTCTTAAAATTTCCCAGTTACCAACGAGATTTCTTTCAGCTTGTAGCGTGTTAAAGGTGTAAGAACCACTTCCATTGCCAGTAACGGAATCCACATTAAATAATTTTTCATTTAATTCTTCAGTGGCTTGTTGTTTTCCTGATTGTTTTCCTGATGCTAGTAAATTTAAGCGATTTGTAAAGGTTAGTTCATTTTTAATGTAGTCGATTATGTCCTTAGTTTCTTCTTGTAAGTAATTATATGTCATATTTGAGACCTCCAATTCTTGTAATCGAAGGCTTCACAAGCGTGATATTATCACGCTGTGTTAGTTAAATCATAAAATTTATATAAGATTTTTTTAACGGCTTGACAGAATTGTAAAATTGGAAAACAATACATATAGAGGATAAAACATAGTAACTTAGTTGATTTCAGCCGTTTATGAGGATATGGTTCGTAACCAAGACGTTGGAATGCAGAGCATTCCTTGGTTGAACCTTGTGTAGTAACTGTGTTGATTGAAATTAGTACTGATTATGACGGTTACACTATTTACCATATTCTTACTTTTACTTTGACGGTGGGGTACAGAGTACCCCTTAATGGAATTATGTTGTAAGAAGTTTTTTATTGGGATTAGTTGGTATTTGTAACCTTCATAGCAAAAATAATTTGAGGATGTAAATAAAGAGCGACAAAGTCGCTCTTTTTGGATTGATGTTGGAACTGAATTACGTTTTTAGGTGAACCTTTTTGGTTCGCCTTTTTTGTTGTTTTAAATATTTTTACTTTCAAAGCAAAATTGTTTTCCAGACTTGAAATTGGGCAGCAAAGCTGCCCTTTTTTGACTTGTGTTCGAAAAAAACGAACACGGGTTGCTAAAAACAATCGAAATTCTTAAATATTTAAGGAGGCATTTCCATGAAAAAAATTATTAATGGAATCCTATACAACACTGAAACTGCTAAAGAGCTTGCTGAATGGAGTAACGGTCTTTCTTCATCTGATTTTTCTAATGAAACTGAAACCTTATATCGTAAGAAGAATGGACAACTGTTCTTATATGGTAGTGGTGGTCCACTTTCAGAATATGCAGTATCCTATATGCAGAGTTGGACATCTGGTGAAGACATTAAGCCTCTTACAATTGAGGCAGCTAAACGTTGGGCAGAAAACAAGCTAGACGCTGATGAGTATGAGGAAGTCTTTGGTGAAGTTTCTGAAGGTGATGAGCTGGTATCGGTCACACTTCAGTTTGAACATGATGTCTGGAAAAAACTAGTAAAATTAGCAAGTAGCGAATACACTCCAGCAGAAGATGTTATAGAAGAAATCGTCACAAAGAACTTTCAATAAATTCATTGAGAATAGAGAGTGCTTTTTGTTATAATCCTGATGCTTTTATACAGCATTATGCTGTATATATGCCATATTGCGATATTTATTTAAAAATATTTTTAATAAAAAGATTGACTAAAATGTAATATCGCTTATAATAATGTCATACGGAACAAATCCGTATGGAAATGAATATAAAAGTCGTTATTATCAGTTCCAAACCAGCACAGGCTAAGTAGTCGAGAATTGATGCTCTCGGTCGAAATTTTACCTAAGCCAATTGTATCTCTAACCACTAAAAGTATCAGAAGCAGGGTGTCACGAACCCTGCAACCCGTGAGGATGCCGTGGTAGTGTGAGCGGATTGAGATTGGACGTTCAATCCTTAAAAGCAATAAGTCCTGACGTATGATAAAAATGCTTGTCTAAGCGAGGATACGCTTAGAATTAGGCGGTAAAAAGCCTGCATTCATCAAAATCCGACGACTATAAATAAACAAATGACTTTAACAGGTCGTTTGATAATAGTGAGAGTTTATCTCATTACTATCAAACGGCCTGTTTTGCGTTTAGAAAGGAGAGTTGAAACTATGTTTGTTCAACAAAAGCTATTTAGTCAGTGGCAATTACCGGGCGAAGATCCTGGAAAGGTAATCATTGGTTTTGACACTGAATACCAATCAAACACACGAAACCAAATTCCAATTGGTGGCGAACTAATTGAAGTTAACCAACGGCGGCTAGAAGATATTATTTCAATCCAGTTAAGTTTTAACTATTGTAATCGGTCACCCACCTTGTATTTTATCAAGCGGGATAGCACTGATGATGTTTTCCGTTTTAGCGATGTAATGAAGTTGTTGAAGAAGTATTTGCGACATATTGGCAGCTACGATGAAGTGAAGAAGTTACGTAAGTTCACCTTAGAGTTTTGGACTTTCTGGGGCGGTGTCGATCTTAGTGTTTTCAAAGACTATGAAAAAATTCTGACTGAAAATGCGCGTAAGAAAGACAAAGCCAGTAAGATCGTTGCTATTCACAGTAATACCGTCTTCACTAGTCAACCACTAAAGCTGCTCGTTCGGGATAAAAATCGAAATATCGTCAAATTAACGAAAAACGACCATTTAGTCATACGGGATATGACTAAGCTTGCACCTGGTAAGTTGAACCTAGCTGGACTTGGCAAGTTGATTGGAGTTCCGAAGATCGATACTGAAAAATGGGATGCTCAGGACGGACACACCAAAGGATTTTATAAGTCACATATGACTAAACTCTGGCAGAATCGTCGGAGTGAGTTTGTTGATTATGCTCTTGAAGATGTGGTTGTGACTGCTTTATATGGAACTTTTATTCTTAACTTTCAGCAGACTTTAACCAAGGACGGGTTCGGAGATTTTAAGCCTCTACAACTGAAACCTTCGCTTGGTAGTATTGTTGGAACGATTATTGGTTGTGAAAATGAACAGCCAGCTGATTGGATTGTTGATGAGGTTATCAAACTTCTATCACAACTTAACCAGCGAAGTGATAATGATGAAGATTTTGAAAGTTTCTTAATGACCATATGTAAACCCAAAATAACAAACGTTAAAGGTAAGGTTGAACGTAACTATCACTTTGATGAATTGTTAGCGGAGCCAACGCCAGAGCATTTGAGGGAATGGTTAACGGATCATCTTGACTTTGACAAGATCCGCAAGGGTTATGCTTTCCCGCGAACAGATATTAGTAATGATAGTAGTCATAAGCATTTAGTTCACGACATGACTAATAAGGTTGATGCTCCTCTAAATCGGATGTTTGATGATGCCGTTAAAGCGTATAGCGGCGGCTATAACTTGGTTCAGTGGACTGGCGTGCTTCCGGCGGACGGTGAGAAACGTGATTGGGATTTGAGTTCAGCTTATTCGGAAGCTGGTCACCTAATTCCAGATATTGCGCCAGGTTTGGGTGCCGTTAAGTTCAGGGAGTTTCACAACTTGGCTGCTAACCAGTTTTCACGAATTGTTAAAGCCACCGGAAAAATGAACGGACCTTATACAGTCGGCGTGGGGATCTTTGATATTGAATATCCGAAAAACTACAAAGGATTCGTAATTACCCCGAAAAATGTTGATGACGGTCCTCGATATTTTCGGAAGATCCAAGAAGTTTACTTATCCTATACAGACGCTTACACCGCTTGGGTTTGTGGCGCAAAGGTCTTCACTCATCGAATTACCTTTGTGAAACAAGCAAAGATTCAACCTGGAACATTGAATGGCGTCAGTCGTGAAGGTCATATTCAAGACATCTTCCAGAAACGCCGAGAGCAATATACTCACGGAAGTCCCGAGGATCAAATGAACAAAAACGTGGTCAACCAGTGCTATGGCGTAACCGCTGAAGGCATTAAAGAAAAGACTAGTCCTGATTACAATAACGGCCGTCCATATTATGTACCGTTTTCAAGGATTACTAATCCACTAAAAGCTATGCAATTTACGGCCATTACTCGTTTACACATAATTACTTTGCAACGGGCAATTTGGCTTGTTGATTCCAGTACCATCTTCCTAAATAACGTTACAGATGGTTGCCTTACTTGGACTAAAAAGCCACTTGATATTGACGACATCATGAATGTAATGGACCAGATTACTCTAAAAGAAAATCGTTGGTATCACGACATGGTACACCAATTTTTTGACGGTAAGTATGTGAAAAGGAAAGACGGAACAACTGATGAAACTGCTAATTTACGAACGCGGTTGACATTTAGTCGTGATAATAGCTTGAAAGCGATGGTGGGATTAACCAAGATCACACCTCAGGAAGTCTTTGAGAATTATCTTGATCTCAATCGCCCTACTATCAATGTAGTTAATCATCAGATTACTGGAATCACAGCGATGCGTCACGAGAAAAAATTTCAACATCTGCAAACATCTTGGGATCAGCCAACCGATTTATTCTTTGCTTATGATATGGCCCAAGTGCCAACCAAGTATCATCACAATGGGAAGTACGTTTTCTGGGAAACAAGACCTTTTGACTCAGAGGATGAGTTTAATCGTATCTGGCAAACAGGTCGTGACTTACTCAAGTATGGTGTTTGGTACCTATCAAGTTATGCGCCGTTCTTTGCAAGAGCATTTAATGAACTTCAAAAGGGGTATCGACCGACGAAGTTTTGGAAAGTTGTTAAGAAAGACCGTCACGGTAATTCTTATTATCATCGCGGCACTGAAGTATATCGAAATTGGGTGTTCTATGTTGCAAGAAATAACTTAGAAGTTCAAAAGTCATACCAAATAATCGAACAAAAGTTTATTGAAGAAGGATGGCCCTATCTGCGTGGTCCTGAAGAGCGTGACATTCCTCAGCTTCAATCGTTTCGGGCAACTATACGGCGTATTCAAAAGAAACATATCAAGGTTCTTCCAAATTACATTTTGTTGCATGAAGTCAATCTAATTTAAGGAGAATTAAATTATGAATAGTCAATTATCTAATGTAAATCAACTAATTATTAAGACAATTAAGGAAAGCTTTGAACGAGAATTTGTATCAAAATTGATTAAGAATATTGGCTTACCAAGTGCCGAGTTTCTATTTAAATATGAGTTTAATCGAAAGTTTGGTACTTATGGTGAGTTATGGGATGGAAAACCTAATGAATACATTGATACCAATAAAATCAGTCAAATTCTTAATAAATGTGGAGTTTCAAAAAAAGAGTATGATGCTCTTTATCACTTAACTGGTGAAGCCCGCGTGAAAGTGTTAGCAGAACTTCAAAACGATGTAGTGGTCGGAATTCCATGGCAAATTACACCTGATGAATTATTGAAAGAACATAACTAATGAAGGAGAAATCAAATTATGAAATCAAATCTTAACTTAGCTCAAGCAATCGTTACCTTAGCAGACAAGGTTTATATTGGTTACGCCATGGAACGTTTAGATAAGGAAGGCCCTAAGGCAAACGTACTCGACGTGATGTTTAAGTATCGGGCAGAAGCTATCCGCAAGTACGGATACTATGGTGAATTATGGGATGGTAAGCCGACAAAATATGTCGACAAAAAGATGATTGAAGAAACTTGTGCAGAGTACCACATCTCAAAGCAAGAATATGATGCTTTTTACCACCTGAAGGCTGATGATCGGCTAGAAGCCTTGTCCTACATTTGGCTTGATGGGTTACGCGAAGGAATGGAATTGTTAGATGAATAGGAAAGAGGTAATTGTTTTATGGATGTGGAATGTTTACAGGAACGAAAGTTAATTAATGCACTGACAAAAGGAATGCTAATGCTATCTTCTGGTGTTTCACCACCTAATTATTAATGACTAAGAAGTATTGTCTCTCGATTGCATAGTGCGATGTTTGTTAAATGAATGGAGGAAACAAAAAATGGATAAGAAGTTATTAAAGTTTTTACCAATGGAAAAGTTTATTGAAGCTGCAGCACCAAAAATTCTAGATGGTGTTTGTACGATTTTATCTCCTAAAATGCCGCCTTCAGATCTTTTCGATATGAGTTGGGCTGACGTTGATCCAGACGCATATCTCCAAGCGGTTAAGTGTATTGGGGAGTACGCAGAACGCTGGAAAGGTCTTCCTAATGTTGTTATGACACAAACAGATATTGAAAAAATGAAGTGTAAGTATAATATTAGCGATCGGTTGTATGATGAGTACTTTCAGCTATCAATGAAAGAAAAAAAGATTGTTCGCGTATTATCCAAAGCTCCAGTGAGTGAATGCATGCCAGATGAAGCTTATTATGATCCTGATGACTTGGATGAATTGAATCTTTTTGATGACTAAGGAGTTGATAACTATGTATCTTTCTTTTATGAGGTATAATCACCGTTACACTTTTAAAGCTGATATTGAGGGTTTTAAAGTGAACGATGAGTATGCCGCATCAATTGATGAAGAACTATATAAGCCAGTAGTTACTTTGGAGAATGTTTATTGCTTAGATCCCGATGATAAATTTAAGTTTGTGGCTATCGGTGCTGAGTTGAATTATGGTAAGCAACTAGCTCAGTTAGGGCAATTAGCAAAGGGAGAAACAATTCAGTTCAATGCTCGAATTGTCTCTCCTTGGGCACATAAACTTCAAGAAGATTTACGTAATCCGACAAAGGTTTCGATTATCAAGCCGCTGATGAAAGAACGTTATCCAGTACCAGATAGTGAAAAACTTCGTGTTGGTTACATCATGGAAGTGAATGGCCCAATGAATGGTCAACCATACGATTCTCATCTGGTGCATCAATATGATAATTGGTGTGATATTTATGGATGCAAAAAAGGCTTTGCAACTCGCCAAAGTAATACAAAGCCTTCAACAACAATTCGCCAAAACCGTTGTCATAAACATTATGGCACGGATTCAAATTAGATGAAAGGAGCTTGTCATAATGTTTGGAACTGAATTTAAGAATGCTCGACAACTTGCCAAAGCTCTTGGAATTGGTAACACAACATTATTCAAAATGCTGAAGAAGAAAAATCAACATGGGCAATCATGTCCGGTTCATCAGTTAGCCCCTGGCTGTCGTAAGTATTACAAGGTCGATGAAGTCAAGCAGTGGCTAATGAATTAGCAATGTGTTGTGTTACAATAAAGGGGGCCTATGTGACCTCTTTTTTATTAAGAGGTAATTAAAATGGCAATAACATTAATCAAAAGTGGCAAGAAAAAAGGGCATTATCGTGTGCGGATTCAACCCGTTGATAGGACAACTGGTAAAACGATAAAGATTCCAAGTGTTATTACAAATGGTACTACCCGTAGTGAAGCTGTTAACCTAGAAACAAAGTTATGGGCAAAGTTTCATGATGAAGTCAAAATCGAAAATCAAATGCTTGATCAACCATTGTCAGAAGCATTTCAAAAGTATGTTGATGAATGTCACGATAATGATCGCTGGGAAGATTCAACGTATTATGATTGGCAGTATACTGCTAAGCTAATTAAGAAATTCTTTGGTCGTCAAAAGATTAAAGATGTTCGTGAAGCTGATGTTAATTCTTTTGCTCATGATTACGTTAAGAAGCATAAAACACGAGTGGCAAAGCATACGACAATTGACCGTCAATTGCAAAATATTCGATCATTCTTTAATAAGATGCGTCAATATGGATTGACAGTTAATCCGGTACCTGAATCAGCTTTATCACAATTCTTTCGGAAAGGTGATATGACTATTCCAGATAAAAAGTATGTGTTTACTAGTGATGAGGTCAATGCAATTCGAACAACTTTGTTTGCTGAGTTAAAAAATACGCCATTTATCTATTGGGGTAGTCGATTAGCAATTTTAATTGCGTTAGATACTGGAATGCGTCCGCAAGAGATTCAAGCATTGCGCTGGGATGAGTTTACAAAAGAAGGTGGTTTTACCGTCTTATCTATTGACGATTCGTGGTGTGAACGGTCAAAGAAATTCAATGGCCATCTTAAAGCGCGAATGCATGGTGAGAGTCGGAAGACATTGTCTATATCTTCGGAACTGTTGGATGTGTTGAAAGATTATCACCAGAAACAGGAATCAATACTAAATAGGAAGAAATTAGTAAATGATAACAACTTAGTTCTTCTTAACTTGACAGATTTTGTTAGGTGTTCTGAGGGATTGCCAATAGCACAACGAACAATGAATGATATGCTTAAACGCACTGCTAAAAAGGTTGAAGTTAATAATGGATCATTAGCAGTAACTATGTATACATGTCGTCATACCGTTGCAACTAAATTAGGGAATACTCCTAACATGAGTTACCCATGGGCAGCTAGTCGACTAGGACACAGCCTGCAGATGTTTATGCGTACTTATGTACATCCTGATAAGGACCTAAATCAATCAATGCTTGAATTAGCAGTGACTGCAAATAACTAGATAGAGAATTTCCGTGTGTTTACGAAACACACCAATTGGCGCCATGCAAAATGACCCCATGTGGCTGTAAGGCCGAGGGCAGCATCACTCTGTCCATTTAGTCAGCATAATTAAAACTTACAGAGTTTATTGATCCTTGATATATCAACGTTTTACAAAGGTATATCAAGGATTATTTTTGTTTATTTAAGAATGTTATGCACACGGCAGTGCACACAGAAAAAGCATGTGCATGAGTTTGCATCAGGAAGAGGTTGTATACACTGATTTAATGGGCTTTGTGCCCATTTTTTTGTGTGCAAATTAGCATTTGAATTGTATTATGGCTAATTGTTAATG
>NZ_JACJKU010000007.1 GCF_016901675.1 Limosilactobacillus coleohominis | reverse complement strand
TTGGTGGCTTAATTCGAGACCAATGAAATGTTTAAATTGGCAAACACCAATTGAAGTCTTTTTTAGAAACTTACATGATAATTGTTAACTTATTTCTTGCAATCTGCCAAGTTCAAATATATTTAGGTCAAATTTGGCTATCGATGAGTATAGCATTGTTTAAAATCAATATCAAAGAAGGAAATACTATAATCATTTTGGCAGACCACTTCTGGTGCACGGTCTGCTGATTTTTTGTGTGCCAAATGTGTGCCAACTTTAGAATTTTAAAGAAATATAAAACCCCGAAAGTCTATCATATTAAATCTTCCAGGGTTAATATTTTTTTAGAATTCTTTTATGAAAGAAAAGTGCACGAATGTTGCACGGGCAAAAGTAAAAGGCCTTGATATCAAGGCCTTTCAAACATAAAAAAGGAGAGTACAGGTAATATATAACAAACCCGCTTTTTCCCCTTTATAATAGGCTTTTAGCAAGCCCCTTCCTATATTAATAACCTACTTTTGAGAACTTTTTGAGAACATTAACTTCCCGAAGTTATCTGCTACCTTATGATTAGGACGTTTATCGTTATTGACGTAAATTCTCAAAGTCGTTTCCATTGACGAGTGGCCTAACCGTTCTGAAACTGACTTAACGTTGGTATTGTTCTCAACCAGTAAAGTAGCGTGGGTATGCCGCAAGCCGTGAAACGTTACGTGTTTCATGCCGTGCTTGCTGGTTAGCTGGTTGATATACTTATCGGCCGTTGGTTCCGGTAAGGCTTTATTGGCCCTGTACGTAGAGAAGACCAATTGCCCCTTCGTCTTATAGGTGTCAAAGTTAAAATACTTCAAAATACTATGCTGCTGCTTCTTCCACCGTTGTAAATAATTGGCCGTTGTTTCATCAATAGCAATTGTTCTGATTGAAGAATGATTCTTTGGCGAACCAAGATAAGCGTGTGTAGACCGTTTCAATGAGCGCTTGATATTAATGGTGTGATTCTTCAAGTCAACACAGTTCCATTCTAAACCAAGCACTTCGCCCCGTCTCATTCCTGTGGCAGCCGCTAACCATAACATCATAAAAGCACGGGGATTATCATCTTCATAATCTGCTCTTAGATATTTGAGAAAGTCCGTAAATTCATCTTGACTGAAAAAGTTATTGGTGGAAGCACGGGCTTTTTTCTTTGGCTTGATTACACTGTCCATAGGGTTTACATGAATATAACCTAACTGAACCGCCCGGCGTAATACCAGGTTGGTGTAAAGCTGGCAATCATTCTTCACCAAAATCTGGTTCCAGTGATTAACCAGACGTTGCAAGATTGAAACGTTAATGTCATTGATTCGATAGTTGCCCAGGGCTGGCAAGATATGATTATTAAATATCTGTTTAGTCTTATGAGCAGTGGTATCGACCACACTCTTATCATAGGCAGGCCACCATTTATTGTAGACTTCTTCAAATGTGATTCTAACATTCAGCGCCTTGCCGTAATGGTCAACATCAACTTGATATTCACGGTACCACTTTTGAGCTGCTGACTTCGTTTTGAAGCTCCGTTTAGTAGTTAGCCTACCATCGGCCTTGCGGTACTTCACATACCAGATTGTCTGTCCCTTAGCGTTTTTGTCCTTATAATATGAAGCCATTCTATATTTTCCCTCTCTTTCGTGCGATTCATTGACACGGGGGATATGTTGAGAGGGTGAATAATTCGTTATCCATTTGAATGATAAGGAACTAAAACAAGTCGTTCAGAACGACCTGTTTTAAATCCATTAGATTGATTTAGAAACCATTTTCGTAGTCGTTCAGAACGACCACGAAGTTTGAGGTCAATTTAATTGGCCTCGTTTGTAATTATCAATCTTAAGCAGCGATCACAGACTACTTAGAATCATCTGACTTTACACTCGTTGTAAAGCTGAATAATTCTTTTAGGGTTGAATTTATATCGCCATTTTCAAACGTGCCACTATAAAAAGTAACTTCAACTGAAGAACTATGATGCTTTAACTTTAAACCAAAGTGCTTTAGCATATCATTTAAAAACAAGATAGCGTTGGTCTTTATAGCAGACTGAAACCAGTGCTTAAAAAATGGAGACATTTCCGAATAAATTTGATCGATTTGTTTTCCTTCTTCTGGAGTAAAACTAACTTCAAAATCAGGTACACCAGTCATTTCTACGAATGATTCTTTTCTGTCGTCATCTGAAATATCGTTGTATTTAAAATGTATTAGATAAGGTTCTGTCAAAGATTTTCCGGCTGATTTTACAGTTATTCCGAAAGTCCCTTTTTGCTTATTAAATTCATTAATTGAGCTAGGAACAGAAGAAAGAACATTGCAATCATATTCAAATTTAAAAATCCAAGGTAGATAATCATAAAAATCATTTGGTTTAACATCAAAATAATTACAAAGAATGTCAAGGTTTGAATTGGAGACGTTAGCAAAGGGGTTGTTAATCATATTTGATAATACATTCCTAGATATTCCTGTGTTTTCAATGACGTCCTTTACCATTAACCCCCGTTCAGCAACTAAAACTTTTAATCTGTTTGCAAGCATTGAAGTGCTCACCTCCTTTTTGGCACTAACATAATCATATCATCATAAGAGGTCATTTTTCACTGATTTTTCATAATTTTATGGTTAATTGGTGATTTTTTATTGCATTCTTTTGCCTATGGTGTATTATTATAATTGAAAATTATGATTAATCAGTAAATAAGAACTGAATAATCATAAAAAGGAGGTGAGCAACATGGAATCCATTAAGACTGAAATCAGCCTACCGAAGCCGATTCAAGATGCGATTATCAAATCTGTATATGATACGGCTGCTAAGGCTCAAGCTAGTGTTTCACAGGTCAATGTTCCTCTATACCTAGATAAGAAACAGACTTGTAAATACTTAGGAATTTCAAACCACACACTTAACGAATGGTTAGCTGATGACTTAATTCCATTCAAGCGTGTCGGCAAAGTTTATCGTTTCAATCGGAATGAGCTAGATAAGTTCATGGCTACTAAGTAATCAACCTGGCACGGGGGATATGTTGGGAGATGAATTAAATGCTACAAACCATTGATCGTAAGTTGTTGGAATATTGGGCGGCTCCCGAAGCTGATCGCTTTTGGGTCTGGCTGGTATCATTGCAGCCATTTATGTTTGTATTGTTTGAAATTTGGTATTTGTGTTTTTAAGGAGACGATTTATTAATGAGCATTCGTAATCAACTACTGCAAGATGCGGTAGAAACTATTATGGCTTTGCAAGGCCGGGGAGTTGTCACCATTAATGGTGTTGAACTTACGGACAAGCAGTTATTTGATGAGGCAATGAATGATTTAATTCGTGCAAGAAATTTGCATAATAAAAAAGCCGTTGACAGTGAAGATAGTTTGGCGACCGATTCACTGTAACGACTAAGTTTCATAGGGAATTTAATAAAGAAAAAGCGTATTGCTGACCAACCAACAATACACCGCCTAACTTTATTGAATTCCCCTTCATTATACCAAAACGGAGGGAAAATTTAAATGAAAAAGACAAAAATTGATTTAGACCAAGTAAGTTTTAATGCTCATTTTGAGTTGGGGTTAATTAACGCTTTAGAAGATACGCTTGATCAAACATTGCAATATGTGCCAGACGATGAAAATGACAATTATCCAATAGAAAAAGCCGAAATGACAGCATATGAGCTTCGCCGAGATAAGGCGGCAATTCAGTCGTTGGTTTGGGCACTAAAAGAACAATTAAAAAATAACGTTTTAGACCAAGTAGAAACGGGTGATCAGCAATGACTGTTTACCTACCAAGTGAAATGGGCCGTTTCAACCGTTGGGGGTTATGGAAACGTGTCGTCAATAGCGACCGGATTAACAAGATTCCTTGGAATCCTATTCAAGGACAGAATGCGAAAAGCAATGATCCATCAACATGGTGTTCGTTTAATGAAGTTCGCCAGACTTACCATGCACAACCTAATCAATATGGTGGCCCGGCCTACTTTCTAGGTGATAGTTGGTGCCTGCTGGACTTAGACGATATTACCGACACAATCGCCGAACACAAGTTAGGTGAGGTCAATCTGATTGACCAGATTCTCTTCTTACTAGACAACACCTACTGTGAGGTGTCCACGTCACAATCTGGATTACATTTCATTTTTAGAATAGATGATTCCGTAACTAACTTCGGTCAATACAAAAAGGTTAAAGATGAATACACCAACAACAAGAGCCGTGAACTTTACCATGATAAAAGATTCGTAGCCTTAACTGGTAACTGCCTAAATGATGAAACGTCACATATAACCACAATTGGCCAGGAAAGGTGGTCACAACTCTACCAACTGGTATTCGGCCAAGAATTAGAACAGAAAGCCAATGTGGACGCTAAGCCTGTCCAGATTAAACACCATCAACAGCTTTCACCTGCTGCTAAGCGAATAATGCAAGCAATCCTTGACAGCAATACTGGTGATAACAAGCGTCTTCGCAATTGGCTTGATGTACCAGTCTTTGACAGCACAAGAGAAGCACAAGCCCACAAGGTATTTGACTTCGACCACAGTGCCGAAGATCAGAGCTGCTGCAATATGCTAGCCTACTGGACCAGATGCGACCCCCAGTTAATGGACGAGATTTTCCGACAGACACAACTATACAGGCCTAAGTGGGATCGACAAACTGGTACTTTTACGTATGGCGATATAACCATTCAAAACGCAATTAACTATAAATCTGCACAGTTTAACAGTTGGAAGAAACGTCAGCCAAAGATTATCGTAAAGGGGGTCATTGAATAAATGAGTGATGAAAATATTGAAGAACAACTTCAAGCACTAAAAAAAGAAATTAAAGCATTCAGTTACCGATTCTCTTCTAATTCAAAAAGCGCAGAGCTTGCGAACAAAATTGAAGATATGCTGCTAGACGAGTATTCAAAGAAAGAAGCAGCTATATTTGGCGCTGACGTTCTCAAAGACGTTAAAAGCCTTGAAATGGCTAATTCAGATTATAAAGCCCTGCTAATTCTAGGACTAACCGATCAAATAGCATTAGGCATTCGGCCGGATTCTAAGCAAGAAGTAAGGGACAATATGCTAACTTCAAAGAATGGCGCTATCAATGCAAAGTCACGAGAAAACGTCCGTTTAATCCTAACTAGGGATAGCCATTACAGTGGGTTGCTTCGTTGGAACCAATTTACTGAACAAGCTGAATATCGAAAAGATCCTAAGCCTAATAGCTATGTACCAGTTGACGATAAATTTACTAACCAACTAACTGACAATATCGAACGTTATTATCGCTATACCCCTTCAACTCAAACCGTTCTAGCTGGTATCAAACTAGCAGCCCTTAACAATTCATACAATCCAGTAAAACAACGAATTGAAAGCGTCAAATGGGACGGTAAAAAACGGGCAGCAACCTTCTTTATTGATTACCTAGGAGCTGACAACAACGATTATGTTAAAGCGGTCACAGAAACATGGCTAACTGGACTGGTTGCCCGTGCTTATAATCCAGGGGTCAAGTTTGACATGGTACCGGTAATTGATGGTGCCCAGGGAATTGGTAAGAGTTCTCTTATTTCTTTACTGTCAGAACCTAAATACTTTGATGATTCGCTTATGACAATGGGTGTCCGTAAAGACGATTTAATCAAGGTCCATGCAAAATGGTTGATTGAAATTGGCGAACTAGAAGCAATGAATGAGACTTCTATTTCCCGGACAAAATCTTTTGTTACCGCAACAAGCGACAGCTATCGTTCCCCGTACGGCACTATCAATGAAGATCACCCACGGAAAAATGTATTTATTGGTACTGTCAACCGGACAGAGTATTTACACGATCTAACTGGGAACCGCCGTTTCTTCCCTATTCACTGTGAAATTAAGCGAGCTACCAAGAAGTCACCACGGCCTGGTGATTACAACAATTCAGAGATTTTACAGGTGCTAGCCGAAGCAAAGACTTTGTATGACAACGGGCACCCGTTAATGTTAAGCAAGTCAATGCGAGTAACAGCTCAACAAAAGCAAGCCGAAGCTAATACTCTTGATATGCAAGCTAACCTTATGAAGGAATATGCTAACCTGCTGGTTCCAATTGACTGGGACGAATTTTCAATCTTTCAACGGAGGGAATATTGGAAACGAGTTAGAGATGAAGGCGTATATGCTTATGTTACTCAAAGTAAAGATAGCGATAACGTTAGAACAATTATTGCTAAAGAGGATTTACACAAGATGAAGTCATTTACTAATTCAGAATTATTACAGGTTGCCTTTAATCAAACCGATAAAGAAATTGCTAGAGGTGGCCAGAATTCACTAACCACTAAGATTGCAATGGTATTTGATGGCGACCCCGAATGGAAAAAGAGTAACCATTGCAAGCTGTTCGGCAAAGAACATAAAGGATATAAACGTGTTTGAATTAGGACAGTTAAGGACGGTTTATCTTTTCTACCGTCCTACCTTTAACCCCTTGATACAGTAGGGATAACACTCTATTAAGGACGGTAGGACGGTATATAAAGAGTGACCTTGTAAGGGTTGTAAGAGTAAGTTACCTAGTAAATGTTTTTAGTTTTTACCGTACCGTACAGTTATTGCCATAAACATTGCTATGACAACGATTCAAGGCGGCACGGTAGCATAAATGAAGCGTGCCATTGTGGGCGCTCACACAGAAAAGAAGGATAGCATGGGAAGCAAGATAATTGATTTAAGTTATACGATTAAAAAGTACCGAGAACTAAAAGATACAACATTTAAGCCTATTAAACTTATGGACGTATGGAACTTTTTAAGAAACGAACAAATAATAGACGCCAACGGACAACTTATTTATAAGGACGGTGATAAGTAGTGCTTAATTATGATATTACACGAATGAAACAACGGGTTGAGTTTGGGACATATGACTTCGTAGAAGATGATACCATTAGCGGTGGTCACGAAACATTCAAGCCACTAACTACCGTTTGGTGTGGAGAATACACCAATACCCAGACCCAAACATTTGATAATCTAGGAACACACGTCAACGCTGATTTAGTATTGGCAATTAGACACAATCCAGATGTTAATAAGAAACTAAGTGCTAAGTACAAAGATCATGAATACAAGATTATTGCTATCAACAGCGATGATAGACTTAACGCCTTCGACCTGGTAACACTTCAAGATAAAAGTGGATTAAGTAATAATTCATAATAATATAGGGTACTGCTTGATACAGTGCCCTTTTTATTTTGCTCTCAGACGAAACGAAAAATAATTAGACGGATAGTTAATCATTAAGATTACTCTGAATGGAGATGATAACGTGAGTAAACCAAGACACCTATGCAATCACCCTGGTTGTATGAAGTTAATACCATATGACCAGCGCTATTGTAATGAACATGAATACCGTAAGCCGATTAAACGAGCAGATAAACAGGAACGACACAAGATTAATAAAGCTATCTACTATAAGCGAATAACCAGTAAGCATGAAGGTAAGTACCAACGTTTCTATCGTTCGACAGCATGGAAGAAACTAAGTCACCATTGGTTAATGATGCACCCGTTATGTGTTAGCTGTGAAGCAAACGGAATATATCGTAAAGGTGATCTAGTAGACCATATTGTTGAGCTAAGAGATGACTGGAGCAAACGACTAGACCAAGACAATCTACAAACATTATGCTATGCTTGTCACAACCGAAAGACAAGGCAAGCTAAATATAGGAGACAACAACATGAAAGACAAATGGAATAGGTTTAAAGATAGCAACTGGTTTGTAGTTATATTCTTTTTGATTGTACTTTTAATCGGCTTTACATTTGCCTATTGGATAGTCTTCAAGTTACACCTATTGTTACTAGTTATGTTTATCTTCTTACTTTGGCTGCTAGTGAAGTTTATTGAATTGCTATTCTAATCAAAATAAAATTTGAAATTGCTGAACGTGAAATACCGTTCGGCTTTTTTATTGTTTAGGGGGGCTGGTATGACGGCGAAAAGAGCGACACATTCACATTCCTTTTTGTAAAAATCCATTTTTAATAGTTTTTTCTCGTCATGTACGAACAATATGACTATATAATCAATTATTGTTCGTGTTTTTTAGAATTTTGTAATTGCCGATTATTAGCCTTAAATTTAAGTGGCAATGTTCGTAAAAATACTAACATTGACTTGCCTTTTTGAGTTAAAAAAGGTATAATGTTCGTATAATAAAGATTACTGGGTATAAATAGCCATTAGATGTTCGTCTATTGGCTATTTTTTATATAACTAAGGTGGTGAATGTATGGCTGGAGCAAAAATTAAACCAGTAGAAAAGTTAAGAGGCCATTGGACGAAAGATCAGTTAGCAGATCGTGAAGAAGTCCAGAATAACCTTAAAAAAAACTATGATTCAATTGATGAAACAGTGCCCGAAGAGTTACACGGTTACGCCCGTAAGGAATGGCAAAAGATCGTGCCCCTGCTCAAAAAGGAAACACCAGCAAGCAACCTAGACCGTAGCCAATTAATTAATTACTGTGTCCTAGCACAGACAGTCCACACCTGCCAAAAGTATATCCTTCAAGATGGCTTGTGTGTCATGACTTCGCAAGGCACTAAGAAGATCAATCCATACTTCAATATGCAAGACAAGGCCATTAAGAATATGCGTGCCATTGCTAGTGACTTCGGACTGAACATTAGCAGCCGGGCCAAGTTAGAGAACCAGAAGGTAAAGCAACAAGACCCCGAAGACCCGTTTGCTGCCTTCTTAGAAGATGATGCCGGGTGATTAAATACGTTGATGATGTATTATCTGGCAAGATCGTAGCTGGCAAGAAGATACGCCTAGCCTGTGAGCGCTACAAGCGTGATTTAGAGCGTTCAAAGAGTGACGGCTTCCCCTTCTACTATGATGAGAAGATGGCCCGTAAAGCCTGCCAATTTGTCCAGATGTTGCCATTAACCGATGGTGGTAAGTTTCACCTAGCCGAATACCAGGAATGGATAGTAAGCGAGTTATACGGCTGGCGAGTAAAGGGAACGGGCGAGCGACGTTATACACAGGGTATGGTGTCAATGGCACGTAAGTCTGGTAAAACTTACCTAGCTGCTTCCCTAGCCTCTATTGGCTTGATGATGGAAAACAAACCAGCTAAGAACCGCCAAGTCCTATTCGTCTCAAATGCACTGAAACAAGCTAAGCTGGGCTATAATATGCTTTCCAGTAGTCTTAGACAGGTTCAAAAGACTAGCCGTCTAGTCCGTCACCGAATTAAGGTGCAAAAAGAACGGATTACTGATCTGCCGACCGATAGTTTCGCCACTGCCCTTGCTAGTGACACCAATACCCTTGATGGTTACGCCGGTACTACCATTATTCTTGATGAATACGCCGCTGCTAAGGATAGAAAAGTTTATGATGTGCTGAAATCTGGTCAAGCACAGGAACCTAACAGCTTGTTACTAATTATTTCAACCAGTGGGCTGGATTTAAATGTTCCTATGTACACTGAATATAAGATGTTAAGCGATGTGTTAGCTGGTAAGAAGCAAGCAGATCGCTATTTTATTGCTATCTGGGAATTAGACGACCGTAAAGAAGTTACTAATCCTAAAACCTGGATTAAAGCTAATCCTATCTTTGAAATTCCAGCAATTAAGAAGCGTATGCAACCTAAAATTCAAGATGATGTTGATTTAGGAATTGCCCAAGATGATTTAATACCAGTCTTAACTAAAAACTTTAATATGTGGCTTCAAGCTGCCGATGATTCATATATTAGTGTTGACGACTGGGATAAAACTGAAATAGACGCCCCCGACACTACCGGACGTGACGTCTATATTGGCGTGGATATGAGTAAGACCAACGACTTAACGGCGATTAGTTGGATAGTTCCAATTGATGGCCGTTTTTACGTGGATTCGCATTCGTGGGTAGGTACTAAGTATGGCCTAGATCGCAAGATTAAGTTAGACGGCTTCAATTACCGGGCTGGTGAGAAGCGTGGTGAGTGTTCTATCACTACCCTAGAAAGTGGCGTAATTGATACCGATGATGTGTTCAATTACCTAGTTAATCTAAGCAATAAGAACCACTGGAAACCGATTATCTGTTATGACCCCTATAACTTCAATGATATTTTAACCAAGATTGAAAAACAGATGCCTAACTGGGATATGCGAGCCGTAAGACAAGGTAGTTTGACGCTCAATGTTCCTACCCGTGATTTTAGAGACAAGCTGTTTCAAAAGAAAATCATTCATAACGATAACCAGCTGCTTCGCTACTCAATGATTAATGCCCGGATTAAAGAAGATAACAACGGCTGGCAACTACAAAAGAAAAGCCGTAACTCTAACAGTCGAATTGATCCAGCAGCGGCTCTTATGAATGCTTATGTTTTTGCCCGTTCTTACTTTGATGACCAAGAAAAGAGTAAGACGCTCAATGACTTCTATTCCAGTCCAGAGTTTATGCAATGAAAGGTGGTGAGATTAATTAATGAGTTTATTTAATGACTGGTTCAGTAAAAAGACAACGGCAACTAGTGGTGATCCAGTTCTTGATGCGTTAGTTAGTATTTCAAGCGATGATCCATATTCTTATGTATCACCGTCTAACTTACGTAATAGTGATGTTTTTACAGCGATCAACATTATTGCTAGTGATATAGCTTCAAATCCCGTTCTATGTGACACAGACGTAATCAATAAAGAAATAAATGATAACCCTAATGAAACAATGGACGGCTTTCACTTCAAGTTCGCTCTGGCTGCCAATATGCTACTGAATGGTAATTCGTTCGCCGAAATTCTGCCGAACCATAATTTGCAGTTTATTCCAAACAATCAAATGACTGTAAGCCAAGACACCATTACCGGGCTCTTAAAGTATACCTACTCACCTAACGGGAAGATTAAGCGAGTGATTCCGCCTAATAAGGTGCTGCACTTCAAATATTTCACCCTTGACGGTGTAGCTGGATTAAGTCCTTTGTATGCTTTGAAAGATGAATTAGGCGTACAGAATGCTGGTAATAATTTGCTACTTAACTTCTTTAACAACGGTATTCATGGCACAACGGTTGTGAAAGTTAATCAAGCTGATTTAAATCCTGAAAGTATCAAGAACATTCGTCAAAAGTTCGATGATGCCAATTCCGGGCCTAACTCAATGAAAACCGTTGTGGTAGATGATTCTATGGACGTTAGCAACTTGTCACTTAATACGGACGTATTAAAGTTAGTCAATTCTAATGACTGGACTACTCGTCAAATTGCTAAAGTATTTGGTCTGCCCGTTGAGCGGTTAGGGCTTGAAAACGAGCATAGCAACCAGCAACAAAGTAACCTGCAATACTTACAAAGTACCCTGCAACACTACTTTGATTGCTTTACCAGTGAATTATCAAAGAAATTTGGTAAACAGTTTACTTTTAACACCGATAAGCTGTTAAGCCTTGATCCTGCTACTATTCAGCAACAGGCAATTGATGGTTATAACAATGGCTTGCTGACTAGAAATGAAGCCCGTAGCAAGTTAGGACTACCACCTACTAATGATGGTGACAGCTTTAACGATAATACACAGAAAGGAATGAATGAAGATAATGGAAGATCGCCGATTAACGATTAACGCTGAATTGCGAGCAGCAGAACCTACACCACAGGCTCCCACAGAAACACAAGACAGCGATAATCAAGATAAATCAGACAACAATCCACAATCTGCTAAAGTGGCTCAAAACAGCCCTAAAAAGCTCTCTGGATATGCGATTGTTTGGAACACTCCTAGTAAGGATTTAGGAGGATTCAAAGAAGTTGTATCACCGGATGCCCTTAAAGGTGTGGATTTATCTAATGTGTTAATGCTCAATGACCATGACTATACACAAGTTCTGGCAAGTGTTAAGGCTGGTACTTTAAAGCTGACCCCAGATGATAAGGGCCTGCACTTCGATGCCACCCTGCCAGACACTACTACCGCCAACGATGTATTCGCCAATGTTAAGGCTGGCAACTTAGACAGTTGCTCATTCAGTTTTGATGTGGACGATGGTTCCGACAAGTGGGAAAAGGACGACCAGGGGAATATCACCCGGACTATCAATCAGATTAAAGACCTGTTTGATGTATCTGTGGTGGCCGTACCTGCTTATGATTCAACCAACGTAGATGCTGACAATTCAGACAACCAAAATGTAAATGTTAATACACGTTCCTATGAAAACTTTATCAAGGGGGAAAACAAGAAGATGACTGAAAAGACTATTATTGATAACAACGAAAAGACCGAAACCCGTAGTTTTGAAGACTTTATTCGCTCTCACGGTGAAATGCGAGACGGTTTGAAAACTTCCGGTGCTACTGCCGTAATTCCACAAGAAGTTGTAACGCCTGTCTTAGAGTTAAAGAACAGCAAGTATAATCTGGCTCAATACGCCACTGTTAAGACCGTTTCTGCTGGTTCTGGTCATTATCCAATCGCCAAGCGTAACAACACCGCTGTGTTAGCTACTAAGGAAGAATTAGCAGACATTGCGGACGTTGACGCTAATATGTTTGAAGACGTTCAATTTGACGTTAAGACCCGTGCTGGTAAGATTGCCCTGTCAAATGAAATCGTAGAAGATTCTGCCGTTGATATTGTGGGCGAAGTTAAGAACCAACTGCAAAAGCTGGTGGACAATACCGACAATCAAAACATTATGAAGGTATTAACCAGCAATACTTTCAAGAAGGAAAATGCCACTACTACCGATGACTTAAAGAAGATTTTCAATGTTGAATTAGACCCTGCCTTAAACAAGATGTGGTTAGTCAACCAGTCTGGATTTAACTACCTGGATACTTTGAAGGACAGCGAAGGACGTTACTTACTACAACCAAACCCTACCGCTGCTAGTGGTTTCTCATTATTCGGTGCCCCAGTGGTAATGATTAGTGATACGGTTATGCCTAACAATACTGACGGTTCATTCCCAATGATTGCTGGTGACATTTCCGAAGCCGTTGCCGTGTTCCGTCGTAACCAAGTAACCGCTCAATGGGACAAGTTCGATCAATTCGCCCAAGGATTATCTGTCATTGTTCGTTCTGATTATGAACCTATTTCAAGTGACGCTGCTATTAACGTTTCACTTTCTGCTACCAAGCCTGCTGGTAAGTAGCCAATAATATAGTAACAGTCAACTCAAAGAGCCTACCTATTCGTTATGAGTGGGTAGGCTCTTATTTTGTTAGGAGTGATATAAAATGACAGATACAATAAACAATCAACCAGAAATCAGCGTTGATACCATCAAAAATGCTTTGAGAATTGATGGTAATGAAGATGATGTATTAATTCAAGGATATATTGACACAGCTAAGGATTACGTAGCTAATGCAGTTAAGGACGGCCAGCCCGAAGAAGATTTAATTAATAATCGCAAATTCAATTTAGCTGTAATTTTATTAGTTCAGTTCTGGTATAGTAATCGAACTACTGACATAAAAAAGACACCATATCAAGTTCGTTCGCTGATTCAACAGTTACGAGGGAAATTCTGGCAATAATTCATATATTGCATAGGATAGCAATAACTATTCATAAGTGTTATAATAGAGGTGTGCTAGAAATAGCACAAATATATCATAAACATCTTTCAATGTGTTCATCTGTTGAAACGAGCAAAAGAATGTTGGTGCTTTCAAGCATTGTTTAAATTTATTGATTTCTTTATTCCATTTCCAAATAAAATAGCTGAAGTTACAGAGCTTTGCTCACCAGGCAACTGGCAGAGTTGTACGTAACTATTAAGGCGTCGTTAATTGCGACGCTTTTCTTATATACCCAGTAATCACAGTAAAGGTGGTTACAATTATGCGAAAAGATATTAAAGAAATTCGCCAGGTGCTAAAAGATTATTCAAGAATTAAGCATGATTTGAAACAGATAAACTTTTTACCCAGTCCCTCATTTGAGGGTACTGGTTCTCACAGCAACTTAAACCATACTGAAAGTAAATTCGTCAACCATGCTGATTTTAGTTGGCGATTGCACCGGGTAGAAGATGCCATTGATAACATTAAAGATTCTAAGTACAGATTCATTATCAATAAGTACATCATCAATAAGAAATACACTCGCCCCCAACTATGCCAACGCTATGACATTAGTTTACGTAGCTTTAATAGCATGAAGAACCGGGCATTAGTAGAATTCGCCAAAAACTATGGTATGGATCAGCTCTTAGACGAAATGAAAAAGCCCCAGGTGTACGAATGATGATTATTTGATTTTCAAAGGAAATATTGTAAATTGATTTTGTTAATGTTTTGGAGGGGTGCCTGATTTGGGCACCTTTTTTTGTACAAAAAAGACCACCAATTAAGGTGGCCACCGTGTCAATGAAACATGAGAATTGATACATTTTTGAGAACTCTTTGAGAACATTTATTTACTTATTCCTGCATTTTAAGTAAATAAAAAATCCCTCAAATGCTGATTTAACAACGTTTGGGGAACTTCCTAAAAGTCTATGAAATCTATTTAAGGAGAGTACAGGATTTGAACCTGCGCGCCCATTCAACATGGGTTCGCCGGATTTCGAGTCCGGTGCATTACCACTCTGCCAACTCTCCATAACATTGTAATTATATCAAGTTAGCTAATAATGAGCAAGTCCCCTCATATACTAGCAGCAAGCCATCGTGGTTTACTTAACAGCATTATATGTAACTTTACCATCCTTAGCAGTGTAAACTGCTGAATTGTTATTATCTGGATTCATGATACTTACTGAGTATCCCGACCCTAACACACTTTTGAGCTGCTTTGAAGTTGAATCAATCGATTTAGTAAGGTTTGGCCACCCGACTTGATCAGCTTGTCCGGGGTTCTGAATCACATATGAGATCGCCTTAGATTCATCGCCATCCTTCGGCTGAATACGAAATGTTTTAGTATTGCTGTCAAATGTAACATTACCCATCTTGGCATATGCTTTTTGCATCTGACGAAGAATTGCCATTTCTTTGTTCTCTTGGGTTTGTAATCCACCATTTGAGAAAGAAGATAAACTACTACTTTTAGCACTAGTTGTCTGTTGTGTTGTATTGTTGTGACTACTGTGATGCCAATATGGCAGATTAATTGCTCCATATACAGTTACTGCTAAACTAACAAGAACAATAAATGTCGCCCATTTCCATTCTCGGTATTGTTGCCATGAATTAGCGAGGTAAAATAACCCCAGAATTAACATCAATCCACCAAAAACAACTAATATAATCATATTTAATCCATCCTTAAATTGAATATTTAATATTCCATTAAAGCCTTGACATCGTAATCAGCAATTTTTTTACGACCTTGTAAGTCTTTCAACTCAATAATGAATGCTGTGCCAACTACGACACCACCCATTCGTTCAACCATATCAATAGTAGCTGAGATGGTACCACCAGTAGCCAATAAATCATCAACAACTAGTACTCTTTGACCTGGTTTGATGGCATCGTTTTCCATTTGCAATGTTGCTTCTCCATATTCAAGATCATAGGTTGAAGAAATAGCTGGTCGAGGTAACTTTCCTTTTTTACGAGCTGGGGCAAAGCCAACACCAAGTGCATATGCGACAGGGCAACCAACAATAAAGCCACGTGCTTCTGGACCAACGACCATATCTACGTGTTTATTTTTAGCATAATCTACAATCTCATGGGTCGCCTGTTTGAATGCTTGGCCATCTGCCATCAATGGCAAAATATCACGGAAAATGATCCCCTTTTCAGGGTAATCAGGAATACTAACAACATATTTATGTAAATCCAAAGACATGATTGAATCTCCTTTAATTGGAACCTAAATTTTTTTGAATCCATTCGTTCAAAGACCTGGTATCACTTTTAATTAGCACCCGTTCAACTTGAAGACGCTTAGCATACTTACGATATGTTTCGGTCTCTTTTAGTTCACCTTTATGAATATTTGATGCTAAATTTAACAAGCCATTTTTTATTGTAACAAATCTTAGTTCTAAAAACACTTTTGTCATAAAAATTAACTGTTCTGTACTAATTTGTAGATAGTTACTCAAGTCCTCCATTTGGTTATTTAAATTAATTTGACCGTGCTGACGAATTGTTTGAAATAAACGTACAAAATGTTTGCGCGTTGGCAAATCAGAATGATGGACATTTTTAAAGTTATATAAATATAACTTCACTTCACTAACACCTTTGTTCGACTGTAAAACATGAACAAGCTCATCAATAGATTCTGGTACGTCTACAATTACTAATTCATTACTATTAGTGCCCTTAACAGGTTGAGAACCATTTAAAACTCGTCCAGCAGTGTTTCCTTCAATATTTTTTCTGAGTTGATCATTGAAAACAATATAATCAGCCTGATCCGTGAACATAGAAGGAACTAAACGCTTAGCCCGCTGATCCAAAATTAAAGTTCCACTACTTTCGCCATCAGTAAGCATTAATTGCACTTGTTTCTGGCCACGCCAATTGTTCATAGATAATTTAACTGCTAACTTAACTTGAGCACCCGGGTCGAAATAATGTAACTGTTCACCATGGTTAAAAGCCAAGACATCAATTACCTGGCCCTGGCTATTAATGCCAAATTTCAAATGTTGGTTACTATTGCCAATTTGTTGAGCCTTCACAATTTCAGGCGTATCAATTTCAAACACTGGTTCATCATTATCAGGACCAAAGGGCGCTAATTTTTGAATTGCATTATATAACTCTTGCGTAACGTCATTTGGAGAAATCCGACCAGCAACCCTTAGTTTAGGTTTTTGATTTAAATCCAGTTTCTGCTGATCAGCCGCTTCTTCCAGTACTTTAGCAATAGCAGGAACTTGCGTGATCATAAATGACATTCCGCAAGCCATTACGTGACCACCAAATGCAGTCATTAATTTTCGATGAGGGTCGAGAGCTGCAAATAAATCGTAACCTTCCACGCTTCGTCCAGAGCCCTTAGCAACTAGCTCCCCATCATTAACGCTGGCAATTATGGTTGGTTTCCCTGTGGCCTCAACAATTTTGCTAGCAACAATCCCTAATACTCCTTGATGCCAGCCATGGCCAACAATTAACAATGTTTTCCTTGTTAAATTATCAGGGGCCAGAGCCTTTACCTTTGCTTCTTTAAAAATCTGATCCACCAAAAGTTGCCGTTCTTTATTACATTGGTCCACTTGATGGGCTAATTGATCTGCTTCATTTTCACTAACGGTTGTTAATAATTTAACACCATCATTTCCATCCGCAATTCTTCCTAAAGCATTTAAACGCGGAGCTAGGGCAAAACTGATATCTTGACTAGTTAAATTACTTTCGTCTACCCCCGCAATCTTCAAAAGTGCATGAATCCCTGGTCGCAGCCCTTGTTGCAGCTGTTGAATCCCCAATTTAACCAGTGCATGATTCTCTTTTGCCATCGATACCAGATCAGCTATTTCACCGATTGCAACCAAGTCCAGCATTTCTGAAGGAAATTCATCTAGTAATGCCCACGCGACTTTAAATGCAACTCCAACTCCTGATAAATCTCCAAATGAATACTCACTACCTGGAAACTGTGGATGAACAATTGCTTCTGCATCCGGTAATTCTTGAGGAATACTGTGGTGATCCGTAATGACAACATCAACATCATTTTCTTTTGCAAAAGCAACTTCGTTTTTCCCAGTTACCCCGTTATCAACTGTGATGATTAATTTAGTACCATCATCGATAATTTTCTGATAAGCTTTTTGATTTGGTCCATATCCATCTCGAAAGCGGTTAGGAATATAGTAATTAACATTGGCACCAAGAGTTTCTAATGCTTCAAACATAATTGATGTCGCTGTCATCCCGTCAGCATCATAATCTCCATAAACCGTAATTTTCTGTCCTTCATTGATTGACTTACGAATTCTTTTAACAGCTTTTTCCATATCATGCAACTGATTTGGTAATTGAATTTGTTGTAATTGAGACTTTAAAAACAATTGTGCATCATGAGCATTCGTTAATCCACGAGCCACAAGCAAGTTTGCTAAAATTGGGGGTATTTGGCATTGCTCCTGAATCTCTTTTACTTGCTCATCTGGCTGTTGAGGTATCATCTGCCAGTTGAATTTTGCATCTAACATAAATTATCTCCTAAACAAATGAAAGGCTAGGAATTAAACCCGGCCTTCTTAAAGTAAGTCTTTATTCTGTTGAAAATCGAAAAATTTTTTAATTGCCCAATCACCAATTCCAGGCATTACTTGGTAAATCCAACCAATGGCAGTGGTATAACCAGGGACGTTAATTTCACGTGTTTTGTAACCAACATTGTCCCAAACCGTTTTGGCTAATGAGTCTGATTTAATAATCATCCATGAAGGGATGTGCGAAAGATAACTGCCATCAGGATCAGCTTGAGCAAAAAAGTGTGTCGCAACTGGTCCCGGATTAACTGTTAAAACCTGAACTCCATAATCTGCTACTTCCATCCGCAAGATATTATCAAATTGAATAACACCCGCTTTGGTAGCTGAATATGCAGCACTATTCGGCGTTGGTAATTTACCAGCTAGTGAACCAACATTGATAATTGCACCATATCCCTGATTCATCATTTGCTTAGCAACACAACGGCTTAAGTACATTGTAGCTAACAGATTAACCCGAACCATGGTGTCCATAGACCGGCGACTTTGATTGGCAACTGGTACCATATCACCAAGACCTGCGGCATTAACCAGAACATCAATTTCTCCGACTTCATGACGGACTTTATCAAGGACTTGATCAATCTGATCAGGGTCTGTGACATCCAACTGATAAGCAAAGGATGGACGCCCAGAAAGGATTAAACATTTGTGAGCAACCTCTTCTAGTTTGTCTTGGTGTCTTGAGCAAACTACAACAATTGCCCCACGTCGTGCAGCTTCAAGCGCTAACTGTTCACCAATTCCGCTTGAACCTCCAGTAATCAAAACAACTTTGTTTCTAAGTAAGCGTAATGATTTTAACCTCTTCATCATGATTAATGACCCCCTTTAAAAGGAATATCATAAACATCAAAATCTTTAACAACCCGCGTATTAGGGAATATATCACGAACTTGATTAGCTAAATTATAAGCCTTTTTTCCAACGTATCGAGCCGAGATATGATTCAAAAGCAACTGATGCACATGAGCATTTTGTGCAATGTGAGCAGCCTGTACATTAGTAGAATGATAATAATTATGTGCTAGTTTTGACTCTCCCTTTCCAAAAGTACTTTCATGCACCAAGACATCTGCATTGTTTGCAAGATCAATGGCATTTTTAGTTTTTCGGGTGTCACCTAAAATAGCTACAATCCGCCCCTTCTGTGGAGCCCCAATAAAATCATTACCATTCAGCACACGGCCATCAGCTAGTTTTACTGTCTTTCCTTCTTTTAGTTGGCCATAAACCGGGCCAGAAGGAATTCCCAATTTGCGAAGCTTGTCAACTTGCAGTTCACCTGGATGATCATGTTCTACTACCCGATATCCAAAACAAGTTATTTTGTGATCTAATCGCTCAGCATAGACAGAAAATGTTCGATCATTAAAAATTTCTCCATCATCCGTAATTTCAACAAATTTAATTGGATAGCTTAACCGTGACTCACTAATCCGCAATGTAGTTTGAACAAACTCTTTAACTCCCACTGGTCCATAGATTGTTAACGGTTCTGTGCCACCTTGAAAAGAGCGTGAGCTTAATAACCCTGGCAACCCAAAAATGTGGTCGCCATGGAGATGAGTGATAAAAATCTTTTCAATTTTTCGTGGTCGAATAGTAGTGTTCAAGATTTGATGTTGTGTTGCTTCACCAACGTCAAATAACCAGACCGCATTTCGTTCTTCTAGTAACCGTAAGGCTAAACTAGAAACATTCCTTTGCTTACTAGGAGAACCGGCTCCTGTCCCTAAAAATTCAATTTGCATCTTATTGCCAACTTTCTAAACTACTGAATAAATTCAAATACAAAATCCTGGATTCGTACTTGGTCGCCATCTTGAATTCCCTTAGCACGTAATGCATCATCCACTCCCATGTGTCTTAATTGACGAGCAAAACGTAACTGACTTTCTTCGTGATCCATATTTGTCATTGCAAATAATTTTTCTAATTTTTCACCGGATAATACCCATGTGCCATCATCATCACGAGAAATTTGAAATTCAGGTTCATTCTCATCTTTCTTTTTAAGACCGTATTTAACAATCTCGGTTTTATCATGACTTTCACTGTCAAATGAAGGGGTCTTTTCTAAGACATTAGTAGTTACCTGCATTAATTTATCGACCCCATCATGAGTAACAGCAGAAATTGGGAAGATTTGTGGTACTTCAGGAAGTGTGTCATCAGTGGCCAGAAATTCCTTAAAGTGTTGTAAATTTTCCTCTGCATTTGGCATGTCCATTTTAGTTGCAACAATAATCTGGGGGCGTTTTAATAATTCTGGATCATAATTAGCCAATTCATGGTTAATAGAGCGATACCGTTCTAATGCTTGTTCAGAATCATCATTACTCATATCAATTAAATGCAGCAATACTTTGGTTCGTTCAATGTGTCGCAAGAATTGGAGTCCTAATCCAACTCCCTTAGAAGCACCCTCAATTAAACCAGGCATATCAGCCATAGCAAAATCACGTCCGTCTGGTAGCATAACCATTCCTAAATTTGGCACTAGAGTTGTAAACTCATAAGCTGCTACTTTAGGCTTTGCTCCTGTAACCACGGACAATAACGTTGATTTACCAACAGATGGATATCCTATTAATCCAACGTCAGCTAACATTTTTAGTTCTAGTTCTAAATAGTGATCTTCTCCTGGTTCACCATTTTCTGCAATCTCAGGAGCTGGATTCTTAGCGGAAGCAAACCGCATGTTGCCACGACCGCCACGACCACCTTTAGCAATTACTAATTCGTCGCCATTTTTTACTAAATCGCCGACTATCTCACCAGTATCTAGGTCACGTACAGTGGTCCCCTGAGGCACTGGAATAACTGTATCCTGCGCATCAGCACCAGTCATCTGTTTACTCATGCCATTACCACCGTTTTTGGCTTTGAAAATACGATGATAACGAAAATCCATTAACGTCCGCAAACCTTCGTCAACTTTTAAGATGATACTGCCACCACGGCCACCATCACCGCCAGCTGGTCCACCATTTGGAACATATTTTTCTCGACGAAATGCTACCATCCCATTACCACCTTTTCCGGCATGGGCTTCAATTTTTACTTGATCGACAAATGTTGACATGATATTTCTCCGTTCTTTAGCTTATTATTTTAGTATATTTGAAAACTAACCAACCGTCAAAGTTAATCGTGACTACTTCCCTTAGCAACTTCGGCTTGCTTTTGAAGCGATACTTTAATCAGTTGTGCTGTTGGCCGGTTAATACCCAGCGCACGAATATCATCAACTGAGGCTTGTGCAATATTAGAGATGGAGCCGAATTGTTTCATCAGTTTAGTTCGGGTCCGTGGCCCAACACCTTTAATTTCATCAAGTCGTGAGCTTAATGAATGCTTAGTATGAACTTTACGATGGAATGTTATTGCAAATCTGTGAACTTCATCTTGGATTCTTTGAACTAAGTAAAAAGCTTGGCTCCGGGGATTTAAATTAACATGTTCATCATGATCACCAAATAATAAATCAGCAGTTTGGTGCTTATCATTTTTAACCATTCCTACAACCGGAATATCTAAATCCAGTTCGTTTTGTAAAACATCTTTGACGGCGTTCATTTGAATGTCTCCACCATCCATAAAGATCATGTCTGGCATTGGCTTATTTTCTTTTAATAACCGACTATAACGTCGACGAATCACTTCTTTGGTGCTGGCCGTTTCATCAGCATGGTTAATAACCGTTTTAAGTTTATACTTACGATACAATTTTTTAGCAGGTTCTCCATCTACAAAAACTACCATTGCTGAAACTGGATCCGCCCCTTGAATATGTGAATGGTCAAATGCTTCAATTTTATGTCCGGCCGGGAGACCCAGAGCATCAGTAATTTCTTTCATCGCCCCAGTTGTTTTACTCTTATCCATCTCTAAAAGTCGGAATTTTTCATCTAGGGATAACTGAGCATTTTCCTTCGCCATTGCCATTAGGTCCGCTTTTTCACCACGTTGAGGCGTCCGAACAGGCACTCCAAGGATTTCACTGATTTCCTTATTTGGCAAACCTGCAGGCAATAAAATTTCCTTAGGCAATATATTATTGTGACGGTTATAAAACTGCAAAATAAAACTTGTCATTTCTTCATCCGCTTCGTCCACAATTGGGAAAAGGCGCTTCTCACGTTTCATTAATCTGGCTTGACGAATGAAGAAAATTTGAATTGATAACCACCCTTTATCCATGTAGAAATTAAACAGATCACGTGGCGTTTCGTCATTGGAAATAATCTTTTGCTTTTCAACTGTCACTTCAATGTAGTGAATCTGGTCACGAATTTCTGCGGCACGCTCATATTCCATTTGAGCGGCAGCTTTCTCCATTTGGCTAGTAAGATGGCGCTTCACTCGCGCCGTATTACCATTTAAAAATGACTTAATCCGCTTAATTTGTTGATCATATTTTTTACGAGGAACTTCTTTAAAACAAGCTCCCAAACATTGACCTAGATGATAGTAAAGACATGGTCTTCCTTGATATCCATTACAGCGACGCAGTGGATAAACCTTTTGAAGAAAGTGCACAGTTTCTTCTGCTGCATAAACATTAGGATACGGCCCAAAGTAATAGGCACCATCCTTTTTTACTTGACCAGTAATCATAATCCGCGGATCACGTTCGTTAGTAATTTTAATATATGGATATCCGGTACCCCGCTTTAACTTAATGTTAAAATACGGCTGATGTTTTTGAATTAAAGTAATTTCAAGAAGAAAGGATTCTTTGTTGGTAGAAGTTACAATCGTTTCAAAATCTGCAACTTCAGATACCATTGCCGCAACTTTTCCGGTATGACTACTTTTAAAATATGAACGAACCCGGTTTTTTAAATTTTTGGCTTTACCAACATAGATAATTTGACCGTTAATGTTCTTCATAATGTAACAACCTGGCTTATCAGGAAGTAGTGCCAATTTATGTTCTAAGTACTCTGTTGCCATTCAACCCCTCCTCGAATATAAATATTAACTATTATTTTATAACAACCGAACGTATGAACGCAAAAAACTGGTGACCTTGTTTCATTGGTCACCAGCTTCATTTATGACTTTATGCCTCGAGAATTTTTTGAAGGAATTCTTTAGCACGCTCGGTTTGAGGATGTGCAAAGAATTCATCCGGTGTTGCTTTCTCTTGGATTCCTGCATCAGCCATAAACCAAATTTGATCGGCAACATTCTTAGCAAATCCCATTTCATGCGTAACGACCACCATTGTCATCCCATCATTTGCCAATTGTTGCATAACCTTCAACACTTCACCCACCATTTCTGGGTCTAGTGCACTTGTAGGTTCATCAAAAAGCATAACATCAGGTTGCATTGCCAGTGCACGTGCAATTGCTACACGTTGTTGTTGACCACCAGATAAACTAGCAGGGTACGCCTCTGCTTTTGCCCCCATGCCTACTTCATCAAGAAGTTTTTGAGCATTATTTTTAGCTTCTTCATCAGAAACATTCTTAACCTTTTTAGGAGCAAGCATCACATTTTCTAAAACCGTCTTATTTGGAAACAGGTTAAAGTTCTGGAAAACCATGCCCATTTTTTCACGAACTTTTTGAACACCTTTTTCATTCAAACCTGTTAATTCTGTTCCTTCTACAGATACAGTACCACTCGTTGGTTTTTCGAGTTGGTTCAAGCAACGTAAAAATGTTGATTTACCAGCACCTGAGGGTCCGATAATACAAATAACTTCACCCTTTTTCACTTGGCCATTGATATCTTTTAAAATTGTATTGTTGCCAAACTTTTTTGTTAAATTTTTAATGTCAATCATTACTTCTTCGCTCATAATTACTCTCCAGTCATTAACTATTTATGACATTATTATACTGGCATTCTTATTATTATGCAATATTTTTGAATATATTTAACCATTTTTATATTATATTCATTTAATATGCAATTAATTCTGAAATTGGAATGTGGTATACTGAAATTATATATTCACGTATATCAAAAAGGAGTGATAATAGTGGGATTAGTTACTCGACGTAGTGACCAATTAGATAAGTTATTTGAAAACTTTGCAATTGATCCAAAGAAAAAACAAAAGACAACATCGAAAAAGCATGAAAACGATGATAAGAAAATCAGTAAAAAGGAAGAGGACTAGATTATTTCTAGCCCTCTTTATTTAATTTTCAATTGTAAATCCATGAGGATAACGTTTATTTAACGTTTCAATATTATTTTTAGCAACTTCATCAAACGGAATATCTGCCCATTCAGCTACCTGAGAAAGGTACCAAAGTACGTCTCCCATCTCATGAATTAATTCAGTTCGATCTAAATTTTTCCCTTTAAAGGTATAGTTCTTCACTAAATCAACAACTTGTCCTGTTTCACCTGCTAATCCGAGCGCACAATTTGTTAACACTTGTTCGTTACCATATAGTGTCCTCTTAGCAGCTTTTTGATAATCATTAAAATCCATTACTTTACCCCAGTTTGCTTTTCAATCCAGTGCCAAACATCATCCTTACCACGCTTAGACGTAGCAGAGAAGAGAATTAATGGTTGGTCTTTGACGAACTGCAGTTTATTTTTTACTTCTTTAATTACCTTCGTGTATTGACTTGGTTTAACTTTGTCAGTTTTGGTTGCTACAACTAAAACCGGCAAATGATAGTAAGTTAACCATTGATACATCTGAGCATCGTCAGCAGTTGGCGTATGCCGAGCATCAACAAGCAATATCACGCCCCGCAATTGTTGACGCTGCGTTAAATACTGTTCAATCATTTGACCAAACTCTTCACGCTGCTTTTTGGAAACTTTAGCATAACCATAACCAGGTACATCAACAAAATAGAGCTGGTTTTCCACATCATAAAAGTTCAGAGTTTGTGTCTTTCCAGGTTGGCTGGAAGTATGAGCAAAATTACGACGGTTAATTAAAGTGTTAGTGAGGGAAGACTTACCAACATTGGAACGCCCGACTAAAGCAATTTCTGGATAGCCTGTAGTAGGATATTGATCTGCACGAACAGCACTAATGGTTAAGTCAACTTGATTTACATCCATTTTTATTCCTCACGATCATTATGACGTTTTTTTATCATTCATCACATATTTAGGTTCAGTATGATTTTCAACGCAATTTTTGTCAATTACTACTTCTTTGACATCCTGTCGACTAGGTAAATCGAACATTACGTCACGCATTACTTCCTCGATAATTGAGCGTAATCCACGAGCCCCAGTATTTCTAGCAATTGCTAACCTGGCCATTTCTCGTAATGCTCCATCAGTAAACCGTAAACTGCTTCCATCGAGACGAATTAGTTCTTGATACTGCTTAACCAACGCGTTCTTCGGTTCAGTTAAAATTCGAACTAAATCATCTTCGTCAAGCTTTTCAAGAGCTGTCATCACAGGTAAACGTCCAATAAATTCTGGAATTAACCCAAATTTTAAGAGATCTTCTGGAATGACATGCTGCAAAATATTCTTTTCATTAACTTGATCGGCTTCCTTAGAGTCAGTACCAAAACCAATTGTTTTATCGCCAAGACGTTCCTTAACGATTGACTCAATCCCATCAAAAGCACCACCAACAATAAATAATATATTTTTGGTATCCACTTGGATAAATTCTTGTTGTGGATGTTTACGACCACCTTGAGGCGGTACATTAGCAATTGTTCCTTCAAGGATCTTCAATAATGCTTGTTGAACACCTTCACCAGAAACATCACGAGTAATTGAGACATTTTCACTCTTTTTAGCAATTTTATCTATTTCATCAATATAAATAATGCCTTTTTCTGCTCTTTCGATATCATAATCAGCCGCTTGTAGTAGCTTTAAAATGATATTTTCAACATCTTCACCAACATATCCTGCTTCAGTTAATGTAGTGGCATCTGCAATTGCAAATGGAACGTTCAAGATTCGTGCCAAAGATTGAGCTAAATATGTTTTACCAGATCCAGTCGGTCCGATTACAGCAATATTGGACTTTTGAAGTTCAGTATCATTATTATCACCCGTAACCATCGCATTTACTCGTTTGTAATGATTATAAACTGCTACAGCAAGTGTCTTCTTGGCTTCGGACTGTCCAATCACATAATCATTTAATTGGCTCATTATTTCAGCTGGTGTTGGTACCTTAAAAGTATCATTATTAACTTTGTCTTCCGCCAATTCTTGTTTAATGATCTCTTGGCAAAGATCAACACACTCATTACAAATGTATACACCTGGGCCAGCAACAATCTTTTTTACTTCATCTTGTGACTTCCCGCAAAACGAACAATGAACATTTTGTTCCGTCGTATCTTCGAACATTTGCTAACCTCCTTATAAATTCTATATAAAAAGGGGTTGCAACACTAGATTTGTTACAACTCCTTTCATGGATAGTGTAATTAATGACAATCTTAGATTTTACTTGTCATCTTTTTTAGCAGGCTTGTCTTGCTTAGCAGAATCTGCAACCAAGTCAACTGCCTTCTTGATTTCAATATCATGGGCTAACATGTCTTTAGTCAAGCTCTTTTCAACAGCATCTTCTTCCATGCCAAATTGCTTAGCTAAATCACTAATTTCCTTCTTGATGTCATCATCAGAAGCTGTTAAATCAGCATCTTTGACAATGGCTTCAAGAACAAGGTTAGTCTTAACACGCTTATCTGCATCAGATGCAAATTGCTTCTTCAAATCATCTTCTGATGAACCAGTGATTTGGAAGTACATTTGTGGGTTAATACCTTGTTGTTGCATTCCAGCAAGATATTGTTGAACTTGATGATCAGTGTCTTGATCAAGCATTGCTTGTGGAATGTCAGCAATTTCAGCGTTATTAACCGCTGCTTCAATTGCTTCATCTTCAATAGCAGATTTAGCTGCATCTTCTTTTTGTTCTTGAAGTTGCTTCTTGGTCTTTTCCTTCAATTCGTCTAAAGTATCAACATCTTCGTCAACATCTTTAGCAAATTCATCGTCTAAGTCAGGAAGTTGCTTTTCCTTAACTTCATGAATTTTAACGTTAAATACTGCTTCCTTACCTGCTAAGTTCTTAGCATGGTAATCTTCAGGGAAGGTAACTTTAACATTAACATCTTCATCGGCTTTGTGACCAATTAATTGATCTTCAAAACCTGGAATAAATGAACCAGAACCTAATTCTAATGAGTAGTTATCAGCAGAACCGCCATCAAACTTCTCACCGTCAACTGTTCCAACATAGTCAATAACAACAGTATCGCCCTTAGCAGCAGGTTCGTCTTCCTTAAGAACTAATTCTGCTTGTTGTTGACGCTTGTTTTCAAGTTCAGCATCAACGTCAGCATCGGATACTTCTGTATCTTGCTTTGAAACAGACATACCCTTGTAATCACCTAATTTAACTTCAGGCTTAACAGCAACTTCAGCTTTAATAGTCCAAGGTTGACCCTTTTCCATGCTGTCAATGCTAATTTGAGGTTGATCAACTGGTTCAATTTCGGTTTCCTTTACAGCTGCTTCATAAGCATCTGGGAGAACATCGTTCAGGGCATCTTGATACAAAGATTCTTCACCATACATTTGGTTGAAGATTGCCCGTGGAACGTGACCCTTCCGGAATCCAGGAACTGTGATTTGCTTTTGAGTCTTCTTAAAAGCATCATCAATTCCCTTTTGAATCGTTTCTACATCAATATCGAACGTTAATGTCCCTTTACTGGCTTCGCTGTCGCGTTCCCATTTTGCTGACATTTCATTTCCTCCAATAACATACAATTTTCAGTTTATCTAAATAAACCATAACATACCTTTTAATTTTACATTACGATCCTTGGAATTTCAACCGCTCCACTAGATTATTCAGTTTTAATCAACTAAAAAAAGCTCTAGAAAATCTAGAGCTTTTTATTAGTCAACTAATAAATTAGTCAAGCACTTCTGATACCACACCGGCACCAACAGTGTGTCCACCTTCACGAATAGTGAACTTAAGACCCTTTTCAAGGGCAACTGGCTTTTGTAATTCAACAGTGAATGTTACGTTATCACCAGGCATAACCATTTCTACACCATCTGGTAATTCAATCTTACCAGTAACATCAGTAGTGTGGAAGTAGAATTGTGGTTGGTAATCAGAGAAGAATGGAGTGTGACGGCCCCCTTCTTCCTTGGTCATAACATAAACTTCACCCTTGAACTTCTTGTGAGTTTGAATTGAACCAGGTGCTGCAAGAACTTGACCACGTTCAACTTGATCATGTGAAATACCACGAAGAAGAACACCAACGTTATCTCCGGCTTCACCAAGGTCAAGAGTCTTGTGGAACATTTCAACACCAGTAACAGTTGACTTAAGAACATCGTCCTTCAAACCAACGATTTCAACTTCATCACCGATCTTAACAGTACCACGGTCAATACGACCAGAAGCAACAGTACCACGACCAGTAATAGTGAAGACGTCTTCAACAGGCATCATGAATGGCTTGTCAGTAGGACGCTTTGGAGTTGGAATGTAGTCATCAATAACATCCATCAAGTGAAGGATAACCTTTTCTTGTTCTGGGTCACCTTGAAGAGCCTTCAAAGCAGAACCACGAACAACAGGAATATCATCACCAGGGAAATCGTATTCGGACAATAAGTCACGAACTTCCATTTCAACTAAGTCAATCAATTCGTCGTCGTCAACAAGGTCACACTTGTTAAGGAATACAACGATGTATTCAACACCAACCTGACGAGCAAGAAGAATGTGTTCACGAGTTTGTGGCATAGGACCATCGTCCGCAGCAACAACCAAGATAGCACCATCCATTTGTGCAGCACCAGTGATCATGTTCTTAACGTAGTCAGCGTGTCCAGGTGCATCGATGTGTGCATAGTGACGCTTTTCAGTTTCGTATTCAACGTGGGCTGTGTTGATAGTGATACCACGTTCCTTTTCTTCTGGCGCAGCATCGATATCTTCAAACTTTTCTTGCTTAGCCAAACCTTTTTCAGCCAATACCTTAGTGATAGCGGCTGTCAAAGTAGTCTTCCCATGGTCAACGTGGCCAATAGTACCAATGTTTACATGGGGTTTAGTACGTTCATAATGTTCTTTTTCTGCCATTAATGAAACCCTCCTGAAATAATATACAAGTATAATGCCGGAATAATCCGACACACCCTTGATGTAATTGTACTACTTCTAGGATTTTATTTAAAGCATTAAATTACGCCCTAGAAGAATTCTTAATCATAATATCAGCTCATTTTTAATTTGTAAACGGCTTTAGCGTTTTTTTCAAAAATTTATGTTCTTTAGAGCAAAGAGCTCTGAATTTTTTGCTGCCAATTCTTCATTTTAGTGATTGCTACATCATTATCTTGATTAGATTTAGGATTATTCACTAAAATGTCGATCCACCCTTTTGAATCTGTAATAATATCACATTCAAATGGTGCAAGTAGTAGTAATTGAATCTGTAGTTGCTGAGAATAATTTTCATAATCTATTGGATTATCATTAGCCAAGCGTTCCTCTAAAATTTCCCGCAACTCTTTTATTTTCTTTTCCCGCGATTTCTCGTTAACTTTATTAGGGATAATTGAATGTTCTTCATTATCTATCCAAATAAAAGCAATTGATTTTGAATATTGCAAGTCTAA
Organism: Limosilactobacillus coleohominis; assembly: GCF_016901675.1. Lineage (GTDB taxonomy): Bacteria > Bacillota > Bacilli > Lactobacillales > Lactobacillaceae > Limosilactobacillus > Limosilactobacillus intestinavium. The sequence goes on along the minus strand of NZ_JACJKU010000007.1, from coordinate 6,380 downwards.
TAAAGTGTTTAAAATTGTTGCTCTGATTAGCGGCTTGACGAACGGATCCCTAAGAATAAATTGCGCTCCTATAACGTATTGGGACAGTGGTAAATGATCTGCGCTATTTAATACTTGCTGCTGGTTCCATGATGGTTGGTCCCCAAGATGGTAAAAGTTTTTCAAATTCTGTTTAACAGTATTAGCTTGCTCACTCGCTACTAAGTCCTCTTTTTGCTCGATCATTTTTAAATAATGATCCACTTGGTCTTTCCCGAATAGTTTTTGATAATTAACTACTGACAATCTGGCAGGAATAAACAGTGCGTTATCTAATAAAACATCAATCCAAATTTCAAAATACTCTCTGTTTTTTAAGTATTGTAATTCATAATTAATAGCTTCTGTGTATGCACGGTGATACTGTTTTACTTTCAAAAGTGCCTGAACATATAACACATTTATTTGAATGGAAACAGGATCCTCACAAACAGGTTCTAAGATATTAACCGTTTTTTGGGGATCACCATTTTCATAAGCGATTTGTGCTTGTTGAAATTTTTCTTCAATATCTGGCTTCATTATAAATCCCTCTAAAAAGAGGACCAACTAACAGTAATATCTGTCAACGGTCCTCTTAAATCAATTTTTAATTAGCTTTACTTTGACGATGTTTCTTTCCTCTACTTCGACTCGATCCTTGGCTTTTTGCCTGATCTTGAGGTTTGTTTCCAGTCTTTTTCTTGGAGTGATTTTTATGTTTTGGATGTTGGTTAATTTCCATAATCACTGGCAAAATAACTGGGTGCCTCTTGGTTTGATTAAACAAGAAGCGATTTAATTTTTCTCGAACATTTTGCTTTAAGTGACTCCAATCAAACTCTTTTTGATCTAAGTCTTCTTGAATTACCTTTTCAACTAAATCAGCACTCTGCTTCATTAATTGACGATTGGTTTTCACAAACACAAATCCTCTTGATGTAATCTGTGGACGAGTAACAATTTTCTTGTTTTTTCGATCAATAGTAGCTACTACTACAAAAATACCGTCTTCAGACAAAATTCGTCGATCCCGCAACACAATGTTACCAATGTCACCAACACCGATCCCGTCAATCATGGTATTACCAACTTCTACATGGTCACCTAAATAGAACTCGCCGTCCTTTAAAGTTAGAACATCACCTTTATTCATCAGGAAAACATTTTCTCGTGGAATTCCAACTTCTTCAGCCAAAATAGCATGCTGGTCCAGAAGTCGATACTCACCCTGAATTGGCATTAAGTACTTTGGCTTCATAAAATTCAACATTAATTGCTCATCATTTTGATTAGCGTGTCCTGACGGATTCAAATCCTGAGCGATAAATTTCACATCAGCACCTGCTCGATACAGTGCATCAGTAACCTTCTGTTCCATTGTCTCCATTGCATATGATGGTGTTGTTGTAATAAACACTAAATCGTGTTCCCCAAGTTTAATGTTAGAATCATCACCATTAGCGATGGTATTCAATGCTTTCAGTGGTTCACCCATTCTACCAGTAACTAAAATTACCACTTCTTCAGGTGATAACTTATTAGCCTCTTTCATTGAAATCAGAACACCATCTGGAACTTTGATTTTACCAAGGTCCATTGCTGTATCGATAATTTGTTCTAAATCACGGCCTGAAAGGACAACATTACGATTGGTAGCAACCGCAGCATCAAGGATTTGTTGAACACGCATAATGTTAGACGCTACACTACCTACAACAATCCGTCCATCATAGTTTTCAAAGGTATCGCGAATGTATTCTGCAATATCCTTTTCACGTGTACTTGCTCCTGTGATAGCTGCCCCAGCAGAGTCACTCATTAATAAAAGCACACCCTCGTCCCCAATTTTGGCTAATTGGGAAAGGTCGGTTTTATAGTCATCCCGTGCTGTTTGATCAAATTTAAAGTCACCAGTATAAACAATATTACCCTCATCCGTGTGCAATACAACACCTAAGGTTTGGGGAATAGTGTGTGTAGTACTGAAAAATGTAACTGTGACATCGTCAAAGTCTATTTCCGTGTTTGGATCAACGACGTGAAAATCGTTAAACTTTTTAACTTGTTTATTATTCTTAACTGCCAATTTAGCCAACTCAACCGTTAACTTACTCCCAAACACAGGTACTCTAAAGTCCATTAAAAAGTATGGCAGTGCTCCAATTGAATCTGCATGACCTTGGGTTAAGAAAACACCAGTAATTTGATCTGCATGATCTTTTAAGTACGACCAGTCAGGAATTACAACATCAATTCCCATTAATTCATTTTCTGGATACTTCAATCCACAATCTAAAATAAAAATCTGTTCATTAACTTCGACAGCGTACATGTTTTTACCATTTTCACGTACTCCGCCGAATGGAATAACTTTAATCTTACTCAATATGTACTCCTTCATTTCTAATTAGAATATTCAATTTTGCTATCATTCAGCCGGATGCTAAACGAAAAAATATTCAACACTTAATTTCTTATTTTAAATAATAACATAGAATACAAGTAAGATGAAAGTAACTCAAAATATAAAAAAAGAACGAGTAATAATACTCGTTCTTAATATGAATATTAACGACGAAGACCCAAGCTCTTGATTAATTCACGGTAAGCTGGTAAATCAGTACGACGTAAGTAAGCTAACAAATTACGACGGTGACCAATCTTCTTCATTAAACCACGTTGGGAACTGTAATCATGCTTGTGTTCCTTTAAGTGTGCGTTTAATTCGTTAATTTCTGCAGTCAAAACAGCAACTTGTACTTGAGTAGAACCAGTGTCACCTTCATGAGTACCGTATTGCTTAATGAGTGCGTCTTTCTTTTCCTTTGAAATAGCCATTGCTATTTTCCCACCTTTCATATTATAAATTGCCCGACTCTAAGTAAAACGTCGGTGAGGATCGTAAAACTGAGAGAGGGTTTGGTTTAACAACCTTTGTTAATATACCCGAAAATAACACTAAACGCAAGTATCATTTCAAATTTTGTTAGATGCTTTTTGCCTAGAATGTTGCATTACGAACGCTGATTCTGTATAATGACAAATGTTGAAAATTCTGGTCAACCAATACCAAAAGGTGGACGGAGGTGAAATTTCATGCCAATTATCAAGTCAGCAATTGAACGTGTACGTGTTAATGAAAAGGCAGCTGCTCGTAACGCTTCACAAATGAGCGCTATGCGGACTGCAATTAAGAAGTTCGACAAGGCTAAGTTAGCTGGTGAAGGTGACCTTGACAAGCTTTACAAGGATGCTATTTCAGCTATTGATCACGCTCACGCTAAGGGACTTATCAAAGCTAACAAAGCTGCTCGTGACAAGTCACGTCTTTCAGCTCGTTACGCTAAGTAATAAGTTAAATTAAAACTAAAGCCGATTAGGAAAATCCTAGTCGGCTTTTTTCTTTTTATCTTTTTTAAACTCATCCGTTACTTTTCATTATCTCACTTGCTGGGAGTACTGTAACATAAATAATTGAAACAGCAACTCTGGTGACCGAGACGTAGTCTTTAATGCTTTTTCACACCGAATTAATCCTAAATATGCATTCATCAATGATGTTAATGAAAAATTTCTAACGGTTTGAAGACCTAATTTAACACGGTAGGGATGAACACCTAATTTATTAGCTAATGTTCCTTGGCTAAGACCACGAGAACTCAAAATTTTTACTTGTAATAATAATCTAAACTGACTCACTAACACAGCATTGATCTGGAGAGGTTGCTGCTGACTATCTAACAACTGTTGATAAAGATCAAGTGCATGATCTTGTTGTTTTCTTAAGACCGCTGTTACCAGGTCAAATATATTACTATCTAATGTTTGTGGGACTAGCTCACTAACTGACTTTTGGTCTATTTCCTTTGACTCGTAGTCCAATAGCATTAATTTCTTTACGTTAGCCAGCATCAAACTATAATCAGCATTTGTACGCTTTACTAACTCATTCAGTGCCCCATCATCAAAATGAAATCCAGCATTTAAAACGACCTGTTCAACCATCTCTTTAGCATCTTGTTCTTTTAAAGGATGAGCTTCAACTTCTACCGCGCTTTTTCTTAACTGCTTTACAACCGCCTTACGCCCGTCCAGTTTTTCATAAGGAGCTAAAATTACTAGGATTGTTGTCGGCTGAGGATGCTCCAAATAATTTTTTAATAGGTCAGGATTCTGTTTAACTTTTGATTTACCACCGTTAGTAGTTAAAAAATTCGGTTTATTTAAAAATACTAACCGTTTTTCACCAAAGAACGGCGCTGACATTGCATCATCTAATGCTTCGTCTAGTCCCTCCTCCTCTAAGTCATAACTACCAACATTCATCACTCGTTCTGCAGAAGGAATTAACTTAGTAAATGACTCTTTCACATTATTAATAATGGCTGATTGAGTACCCAATACTAAATAAACTGGTGCCGCTGGCGCATTATTTAATTGCTTTTCCAAAGTCAGTGCATCCAATTAAACTCATCTCCCTTTAATTGCGTTTTAAAATATCCATAACCACTGCCATAACAATACTTAATCATACCTTGATTTTGAGTTGAGAGTTAAGAAATATTTTCCATTTTCAATGTGTTCAAAGTCTCTTGATTGGGGTGACCATAACGATTATGTCGACCCGCAGAAATAATTGCCAGTTCTGGTTCTAATTGTTTTATAAAATTGGGATCACTCGACGTTCTACTACCATGATGACCTAATTTTACTATATTTACCTTTAAGCTCGGGTAATCTTGCAATACTTGCCGTTCGCCACGACGATCCAAATCACCCATAAAAATAAAGCTTTTCAATCCAAATTGACCATATAAGACCATTGAATCTTCATTTTTTCCACGACCTTTTTTGGATGGATGCAAAATTTTTAAGGGAATGTTACTAAAACTGTCATCATTAGTAACAGGTACAACATTAACATCTGACGGAATTTTCCTAGTAAACTTAGTCAAATGTTCCATTCCCGACGGAACGATAACTGATTTCACTTTCATTTCTTGACATATCGTTTTTTAAAATCCAATATGATCTTCATCACTATGACTTAACAGAACAGCATCAATTGTTGTGATTCCTTTACTCTTTAAATAATTAATGCTTATTTTCTGAGAACCATCAGTCGTTGTAATCCTTTTTTGCCAGCTAGGAGTTTTAAAGTGTAATTGACCACCAGTATCAATTAAACAAACCGTTCGATTAAAAGGCTCGCGAATTAGTATGCTATCACCTTGTCCAATATCAAAAAAGGTTACTTCTCCATGAATTGGAAAATGAATCCATAAAAATCCAAGTATATAACCCAGAATTATGGTCTTTCGCACAAGTGTTGGTGCAAATTCTCCTTCGCGCCATATTAAAGTACAGATTACTAAACCTATACACAACCAATCAGGCATCTTCCCAAAAACTATTAATCCGGGAATTTCTGATAAGCAGTGAACTATTTTTTGATGGACGATTAATCCTTGATTACATACTTTCATTATTAATGGGATCCTTGGACCAATTACAGCACACAAGAGAGTTACTGGAAGAATCACCCAAGAAAACAATGGAATCATAATATAATTTAGAAGTGTCGTTAAATAATGAACTTGATATGTAGTATTTAATAACACTGGTAAACTAACTAAATTAAGATCAACCGTCTGTCGCCAAATTTTTGTCCACTTAAATCGACATAATGCAAATGATAATAAATAACTTAACTGGCCGCCTAAATTAAGCAGTATTCCTGGTGCCATAAAAGTATGAATTAGCAATCCTAGAGACCAAACATCATGCGTTTTAATTCCATCAATGCGGAAAAGTAAACCCAATTCCAGCATGATAACGGCGCGAGTTAAGCTCGTCGATTGTCCACCGATTATCCAAAAAGCAGGTAATGTAACTATTTGAATGAGATTAATTCGTTCCCTTGTAATATTAAATATTGATAGTAATTGTCTGACGAGGGAACATAGCACGCTGACGTGTAATCCCGATAAACAAAATAAATGAATAATTCCAATTTTCTGAACCGCTTTTACGGTCTCATTCATTTCGATATCACTGTACCCTAATAATAACCGGTTACAAAATAATTACACGGACGAGGAAAAGCTTGAAAATAGTGTATCAACTTAGCCCTTTGTACATGCAAAAAGGTGATCTTCGAATCATTAACTGTTTTAATACTTCCGGCTTTTCCTTTAAAAGCATTAAAAATATTTTGCGTTTCATAAAATTTATGCGGGTTAAATTTATTTGGCAGATTGTAAAATTTAAGTTGAACATTTTAGTGGACAGAAAAACCCATAAAGGTCTTTAATGGTGTCGTCACAACATTCCATTAGAAAGAAGGACCTTTATGGGCA
>NZ_JACJKU010000060.1 GCF_016901675.1 Limosilactobacillus coleohominis | reverse complement strand
TCCAGCTAAATACATTTGAACAGCTTTAAGCTTAACTTCAAGACTAAATTTAGTCATAGTAAACCCCCATAGTTAGAATTTTTCGTCCAACTATGGGGGTTCACTTCAAAAATTGATTCATCCTTTTAATAATGTTTCATAACCCGTTCAATTTGGCGTTCTTGTTCACGCCGTTTAATATCATTCCGCTTATCATATTCATGCTTACCCTTTGCCAGTCCTAAAAGAACCTTTGCAAAACCATGTTTCAAATAAACTTTTAGCGGAATTAAAGTAACCCCTTTAACACTCATTTCTCCAGCAAGTTTTTTTAACTCTTTTTTATGGAGTAATAATTTGCGATTACGAAGAGGATCGTGATTAAAGATGTTTCCATTATCATATTCACTGATGTGAACATTCATTAACCAAAGTTCACCATTATGGAATTGTGCATACCCATCTTTTAAATTTATTCTACGTGCTCGAATAGATTTAATTTCTGTGCCCGTAAGTACAATTCCTGCTTCATAAGTCGCCATAACACTATAGTCATGGCGAGCTTTTTTATTTTGTGCAACTAAATTATCATTTGGCCCTTGATGCTTTTCTTTTGCCATCCTATCACCTCATGATTATATATTAACGACGTTTCTTACGGTCAAAATTTCGGCCATGACCGCGTTTATCTCCACCATGGCGAGTTTGTCCACGATTAATTTGCCGATTATTCAAATGACCGTTTTCACGATTTCCATGATTATTACGCCGATTACTGTGACCGTGGTTTTGGTTACGACGTCCATGACCATGACGACCATTATCACGTCCAACTCGTAATTTAGTTACTGGTGCATCTTCTGGATTGACCATTTCAAAGTCAACTTCACGTTGATCTTTATCAACCCGTAACAATTTAACTTTTACAGGTTGACCAATTCGAAAGATATGGTGGTTACTTCTCCCAACCAAGGCCATTTGCTTTTCAACGTATTCATAATAGTCATCATTCATTGCGCTAATATGAATTAAACCTTCAACAGTATTAGGTAATTCCACAAACAGACCAAATTTCATCACTGAACTAACAACAGCGTCAAAGGTTTCACCGATATGGTCTTCCATATACTCAGCTTTCTTCATGCTATCAACATCACGTTCAGTATCAATTCCCCGCCGTTCAGTAACGGAAGTATGTTCTGCAATTTCCGGCAACTTATCACGATATTTTGCCTTAGCGGACTCATTTGTACCATGATCACGATACCATTTAATGAGGCGATGAACAGTTGTGTCTGGATAACGACGAATTGGTGAAGTAAAGTGTGTATAATACTCTGCTCCTAGACCAAAGTGGCCTAATTCGTCAGCAGAGTACTTGGCTTGTTGCATACTTCTCAACATCATGACTTGAACCATTTCTTCTTCTGGGGTTCCTGCCACCTGCTTCAATACCCTTTGCAGCATCTTCGGCTTAACATTATTTAAGTCACCCTTCATTTCAATCCCAAGAGCACTCAAAAAATCGGCAAAATCTTTAATCCGATCACCATCTGGTTTCTCATGAATCCGGTACAAAAATGGGACATGAAGATGATCAAAATGTTCGGCAACTGTTTCGTTAGCAGCTAGCATAAATGATTCAATCATTCGTTCTGACAAGCCACGTTCACGAAGTTGAATGTCGGTTGGATGACCATTTTCATCAACAATAATTTTGGCCTCTGGTGCTTCGAAATCAATCGCCCCGCGACGATGACGGTGTTTTAACAAGATTTTATGTAATTCAGCCATCGTTTGGAACATTGGAACTAATTCCTTGTACTGTTCCTTGGTTTGCTGATCATCAGATTCTAAAACCTTATTAACAGCCTTATATGTCATTCGCGCATGTGACTTGATAACACTAGGAAAAATTTCATGTTTAACAATATTCCCCTGCTCATCAATTTCCATTTCACATGACATCGCTAATCGTTCTTCGTTTGGATTTAATGAACAAATTCCGTTAGATAAACGCCGTGGTAACATCGGAATTACCCGATCGGTCAAATATACTGACGTTCCACGTTTAAATGCCTCATCGTCTAAGGGCGTACCAGGTTGCACATAGTGGCTAACATCAGCGATGTGTACCCCTAAGTGGTAATGACCATTATCCATTTTCCAAGCAACAACGGCGTCATCCAAGTCTTTGGACTCAATACTATCAATGGTCACTAATGGTTGATTAGTGATATCTTTACGGCCCTTTTTCTCTTCAGGAAGCACTTTTAATGGAATTTGATTGGCCTGGTCCATTGCTTCCTTAGGGAATTCATGGGGAACATCATGAGCATAAACCACAGATAAAATATCAATTCCTGGTTTATTTTTATCACCAACTACTTCCGTGACTGCTCCTGTTAATACTTCTGGAGAATCGTCAGTAGGGTAATTCTCAATCGTTGCCGTTACAATTTCACCATCTTGAGGATGCAATCCCTTATCAGATACATAGAACTTTAAGTGACTCAGTTTCTTATCCTTCAAAATGATTTCGCCAATATAATTACCCATCGTTAGGTTTTTAAATTCACCAACTACGTGATCATAATGATGGGCAATAATTTCTTCAACTTGTCCTTCAGGTCCCTGGTCAGACCGGGGATCACCTGCACGAAGAATCTTTACTTGTACTTCATCTCCTGATAAGGCATGTTTAGTATGATCAGGGTTAACATAGATATCTGGCATGCTGTCATCGTATGCTACAAACCCGAATCCCTTGCTATTACCATGAAAAACCCCAGTAATTAACTGTTTTTGCGGGACTAGCTTAAATTCTCCACTATCAGTTACTTCGACTTTGCCCTCACGCTCTAATTGAGCTAATGATTGAACAATCGGAGTAAAGTCCTCCGCATCTGTCATGTTCAACTTTCTGGCAATTTTTTCTGCTGATAAACTGATGGTGGGATTTTCTTCCAGATCCGCTAAAATCTTAGCTTTTAATTCTGTCATATTGTTCCTTCCTATACGTTTTTAAATAAAACAAAAGGCTGCGAAATAACAACCGTCATTTCTCAGCCTCTCCTGTGTTTTTTAGTGTGCAGAAACGTAAACTAATGCTAATGCCAAAATAAAGAATATGGCACCTACAATTGTCGTTACGATTTGCATAACAGCCTCAAAGCCTCGTGCTTTGCGACGTGAAAAAAGATCACCTGCACCACCCGTTAAGGCAGACATGGCATCATTATCATTCTTGGCTGGCTGCATCATAACACATGCGATCAAAACGACGCAGTCAATTAAGAAGAGGGTCATTAACGTATTTTGCAAAATCTTTCCTCCTAATTTCCCACTATATAACTATTTAATGATAACATACTCTATTTACTTTGACTAGTTTTCCCGTAATGAGCGGCCTCATTAATAACATGCTGGTTAGTTAAGTGATGGTGCCCTGTTAACTGGATAACTAGCGTATCACCGACCTGCAGTCTAGTCATACCACGTGGTACTAATTCTTCTTCACCACGGTAAATCGCCAACACCAGGCTACCTTGTGGCCAGTTAAAATCTTTAATTAAACACCCATCTAATCGTGACCCAGCAAATATGGAAACAGTCATTTGAGTCATTCCTACAAGTTCTTTTCTTGGACTACGGTGAATAAAATTATTAAACATTGCCATATAAACTGGTAAACCACCAAGAATGTCATTAATGACGTATGCTGTCACCGCAACTACCGCTAGTGGCATTAAGTGCGTCATTGAGCCAACCATCTCAGTAATTAATAAAATTGCGGTAAAAGGTGCTTTTGAAATACAAGCAAAATAACCTGCCATCGCATAAATCACATAATTATCTAGGTATTCTTTAGGTACCAGTCCAAGAGAAATCATTGTGACACAGTAGCACGCACCAATTACAGCACCTAAAGTTAGGATTGGCAAAAAGATTCCTCCAGGAATTTCTGAACCATAGCTAATCATTGAAAAGACAAACCGCAAAATCAAGAATCCAAATAATAGCGGAATTGAAAGTGGCAATTTGGGTAATGAAATAATTAGATTATTCCCACCGCCTAGTGTTACCGGCCAGAACCAAGCAATTGGAATTACTAACAGGAACGGTACTAATGGATACCAACTTGGTTTAAACCATGTTACTTTACGGCTCCACGTTCCTAAATTTAAAATCACGTACTGATAGACGCGGCCCAAAATGCCTAAAATAATTCCCAAAATAATTAAGTGAACATACTGATTAGCAGGGAATAACACTTCGTGTGGTAAATCAAGATCCGGCCTTAAGCCAAAGAATGACATGGAAACCCCGTTTGCACAGACGGCACTTATAAATACTGATAACCACACCAAAGGTGAAAAGTTATGGTATACCTCTTCTAAAATAAACATTGAACTCGCAATAGGAGCATTAAAAGCTGCGGACAAGCCAGCGGCCGCTCCAGATGCGATTCCAACCCGTTTTTCAATTTTAGTTACTTGGTTAAACTCAGCAAATCCTTGTCCAATAGTAGCACCTAACTGAATGGAAGGTCCTTCTCGACCAAGAAATAATCCAGAACCAATACTAAAGATACCGCCAACAAACTTACGCCACAATACTGGCCACCATTCTTCATCAAATTGGCCCGTTAGTTGTCCTTCAACTTGCGGAATCCCCGACCCTTTAATATTAGGATTTTTTTGTGACATTTCCCCTAAAATTAAAGCTAAAATTATGGAGCCAATTGTCCATGGAATTAACCATATTGGCTGGTGGTGAAAAAAGCGAAAACAGGCAGTCACCCAAGAGAGTGCATACTGGATGGTTAAGCGAAATACGCTTACTACTAGACCGGTAGCTATCCCAATGATGATTGCCCGTCCAATCTGTCTAATATTGCTAAAGTTTAATTTTCCAAAATGTAGTACTTTCAACATTGCCACTCCAAAAATTTAGTCTTTCTAGAGTGTACCACAATCTTTGAAACTTTAGCGACTTGATAATGTCGATTTATGACGTAAGCAGTAAACAATAGTAGCAATAATCAATACCGCTGCTCCAACAATTACGGATACCCGTGTATCAGGATTAATAAACATAAAAATTACAATAACGACTAGCATCACAAATGCAAAGTAGTTTGATAATGGATATAAAGGAAGCTTAAATGGATGTTCCTTCATCAATTCAGGATTATTATGACGGAATTTCAATTCAGCCAATAAAATCACAAACCATGGGATCATTCCCGGCAGTACGGAGGAACTGAACACAACAACAAACAAATCAGACGTAGATTTGTTGTACATGGTTGCAATCATATTCAGAAGAAAACCAATCAGAATCCCTCCAGAAATCCCTAAAATAGCAGCATCTGGAACAATTCGCTTTGATAGTCTTCCAAAAATTTTTGGAGCATCCCCTTCATGGGCCAGCTTGAACAACATTCGACTAGAACTATAAATCCCCGAATTTGCCCCTGAAAGTGCAGCTGTTAGCACCACAAAATTGATAATTGATGCTGCAGCCGTAATCCCCACTTTAGCAAAAGTGGAAACAAAAGGTGAACCCACAGCACTTAACTTATTCCAAGGATAAATAGTAACAATAACAAAGATCGCACCAACATAGAAGATCAGGATACGAAGTAGAACTGACTTCACTGATTTAACAATTGCATTTTGTGGGTTAGCAACTTCTCCGGCAGAAATACCGAGTAATTCGATTCCTTCATATGATCCGACAATGATTGACATTGAGAAAAAGAATCCTTTAACTCCGCCAGTAAAGAAACCACCATGTGCCCATAAATTAGAAAAACCAGTTGGATGACCACCATTACCAAATCCAAAGAAAATTACCATAAAGCCAAGCAAAATCATCATGATAATGGTAACCACCTTGATCATTGCAAACCAAAATTCTAGGGAACCATATGCTTTCGCACTCGCCAAGTTTGCTAACACCAGAAAGACAATAATAATAATTCCAGCAAACCAGGTGTTTAAATGTGGCCACCAATATTTCAGGTATTCTGTTGCAGCAACAACTTCTGACATTCCCACAACAATATATTCAAACACGTTCGCCCATTTTGCGAGGTAACCAGCCAATGGATGAACATATTCGGTTGCATAATCAGCAAATGATCCTGTCCCTGGATTAATGTAAATCATTTCTCCTAGTGCACGCATTACGATATACAGGATCAAACCGACAAAAGCGTACGCAAGCAGTACAGACGGCCCAGTCCACTTAATGGTTGATGTAGATCCCATAAACAGCCCGACACCAATCGCACCACCTAACGAAATCATTTCCATTTGTCCAGCAGTCATAGTACGAGACAATTCTGGAGCATCATGTTTACTCATTAACCAATTCACTTCCTTTAATAATCTGGAGTTATTATAAAGAAGCCCAAATAAAAAATCAATGAGAAATTTTTAATTGATATTCAAAAAAGGCCCGGTATTAATACCGAGCCTTTTCAATAAACTATCACCATTAATTAGCGATTTTCAATGTCTAACTTAGCTTGTTCGCTTAAGTTGTAGAATGAACGAATACCCTTGTATTTAGCAACGTCGCCAAGGTTATCTTCAATCCGCATTAATTGGTTGTACTTAGCAAGACGGTCAGTCCGGCTCATAGAACCAGTCTTGATTTGTCCTGCATTTGTAGCAACAACTAAGTCAGCAATAGTGGTATCTTCAGTTTCACCAGAACGGTGTGAAACAATAGCAGTGTAACCAGCTTCCTTAGCCATTTCAATTGCTTCAACAGTTTCAGTTAAAGTACCAATTTGGTTAAGCTTGATTAAGATAGAGTTTGCAGCACCCATCTTAATACCCTTAGCTAAGTAATCAGTATTAGTAACGAAGAAGTCGTCACCAACTAATTGAACTTTCTTGCCAAGCTTCTTGGTAATGGTTACCCAGTCATCCCAGTTGTTTTCATCAATTGGGTCTTCAACAGATACAACTGGGTACTTTTCGATAATTCCTGAAAGGTAATCGATCCATTCTTCAGTTGTAAATTCTTCACCAGTTGACCAACGAAGCTTGTACTTCTTGTCATCATCATTCCATAATTCTGAAGCAGCAACGTCAAAGGCGATAGCTACGTCCTTACCTGGCTTGTAACCAGCATCCTTAATTGCCTTAATTAAGAATTCAAATGGTTCTTCATTGTTTGCGAAGTCAGGTGCAAATCCACCTTCGTCACCAACAGAAGTTACCTTGCCAGCATCTTCCAATTCCTTCTTTAAAGCATGGAAAGTTTCGGAACCCATCCGAATAGCTTCACGAATAGTTGGAGCACCAACAGGCATAATCATGAATTCTTGGAAGTCAACCTTGTTATCAGAGTGAGCACCACCATTGATAACATTCATCATAGGGGTTGGCATAACATGAGCATTGAAGCCGCCTAAGTAATTGTATAAAGGAACTTGTAATTCATCAGCAGCAGCACGTGCAGCAGCTAATGAAACGGCTAAGATGGCGTTTGCACCTAACTTACCCTTGTTTGGAGTACCGTCCAACTTAATCATTGCCTTATCAATAGCAATTTGGTCGGTAACTTCCATACCAACAATTTCCTTAGCAATAACGTTGTTAACGTTAGCAACGGCCTTTAACACACCCTTACCGCCAAAACGGTTCTTATCACCGTCACGAAGTTCAACAGCTTCATGTTCACCGGTAGAAGCACCAGATGGAACAATTCCACGGCCTACTCCGCCAGCTTCAGTATAAACTTCAGCTTCAACAGTTGGGTTTCCACGTGAGTCAAGGACTTCACGAGCATAAATATCTGTAATAAGTGACATTTTATTTCTCTCCTCCAGAATAAATTGGAAAGCTTTATGCTTACAGCTTCCATTGTATTATTTTGTGAACCCTAAAACAAGTCTAAATAATTAGTGGTTAACCAATTTTAAAAAGGTCACTGGGTCTAGACTAGCACCACCTGCTAGTATCCCATCAATATCTTGACTGGCCATTAACTTATTAACATTTTGGGTATTAACACTCCCACCATATAGGATTCTCATTTGATCAGCAGTTTCTTCACCATACATATCTGCAATCGTCTGGCGAATTAAGTAGCAGCCCTCTTCAGCTTCGGCAGGATCCATACTTTCTCCAGTTCCAATAGCCCAACTTGGTTCATAGGCAATTACAACTTTATTGACATTTTCTGGCTTAAGATCCTTCAAATCAGCAAGAATACGGCTAACAACCCAATGGACTTTTTTACCTGCAACCCGACGTCCCATCGTATCATCACAACAAACGATCGGACATAAACCGGCATCTAAAGCTGCATGAACTTTTAAATTAATCAGTTCATCGGTTTCATTAAATAATTGCCGCCGTTCAGAATGCCCTAATATCACATGATGAACTCCTGCACTATATAAACTAGTTGGACTAGTTTCTCCTGTATAGGCTCCTGCATCCTTGTAGTAACAATTTTCTGCGGTAATTTTTAAAGGTGTTCCTGCAGTGGCTTTGACCATCGGTACTAAAGCAATCGTCGGCGCTGCCAGAATTGTTTCTTGTACTTTAGGGTCTGGTAAGTCATTTTTAATTTGATCAACAAATTCAACAGCTTCATCAACCGTTTTATTCATTTTCCAGTTTCCAGCTATAATTGGTGATCTCATTAGCAATTTCTCCTTTAATGATTTATTAGACATAAAAGGAGGTAATATAAACTCTCGTTCATTCTTACCTCCTAATCATTATTGTTTACTTATCAGAAATTGCATCAATTCCTGGAAGAACCTTACCTTCAAGGTATGTTAATGAAGCACCACCACCAGTGGAAATGTGGGATAATTTATCTGCAATTCCCAGTTGCTTAGCAGCTGCAGTGGAGTCACCACCACCGACAATTGTTGTGGCATCTGAAAGGTCACCCAAGAACTTACCAATTGCTAATGTACCCTTAGCAAAGTTTGGCATTTCAAAGACACCCATAGGGCCATTCCATACAACAGTCTTAGCATCTTTCAAAACATTTTCAAATTCTTCAATTGACTTTGGACCAATGTCTAAGCCCATCCAGCCATCAGGAATGTCACCTTCTACTACCTTAGTGTTAGCA
>NZ_JACJKU010000059.1 GCF_016901675.1 Limosilactobacillus coleohominis | reverse complement strand
TTGTTAAACCAACACTAAATGGTTTAGGGAATTTTTATTTTACTATTAATATTCTGAAACATAATTTGACGAATTTGTGCCAAAGGATGAACTAGATGTGTCTGAGCTTCTAATAGTGCTATGACTGTGACCACTTCCAGGAACATTATATTCAGCATGACCTGGTAATACAAAATCTGTCTTATTGTAGCCGTTATAACTCTTTTGCATCTTATACATACGAGTTTCATAGTTATCAACCGTAATTGGTTCCAGTCCTAGCTGGGTACGAATTATTTTAGATACCCGATTAATTTCCTTTGGACTGGCAATTTGGAACGAAGCGCCATCAATAGTGGCGTTTTGGCCCTTGAAGTGATAAGTCTTAACATTATTCATTGCTGGACGATAGTTACCATAAAGAACGGAAATACTGTCAAGTGGAATGTTTGTTTTAACACCGTCTCGAACAGCGGCTAAAATCTTATTAATTGCACCAACTGATCCCGACTTTCTAAATTTGTGGATAACATCCGACATAATTTGCTGTTGTCGTTTTTGACGACCATAGTCATTGTTAGGATCATCATAACGCATTCGTGAGTACTTCAAAGCATTATTGCCGTTCAAGTGTTGTTTTCCTTTAGGGAAATGATGGCCTTCATAATCGAAGGCGAATGGGTTGTCAACATCAACACCACCGACAGCATTGACAACTTTTTTAAGTACACCCATATTTACAACAGCATAATAGTCAATAGGGATTCCCAATAATTCCTTCACCTGTTTGATAGTTTGCTTTGGACCTCCAATAGAGTAGGCAGCATTGATTTTGACATAATCAGGCCCCTTACTAGTATTAACACGAACTAAGGTGTCTCGTGGGATACTTGTCATTGTAATTGATTGCTTCTTGGGGTTAACTGTAATAACTTCTAGCGTATCAGTATTACCTCCAGAGTTTCCACGGTCTAGTGCCCCAACATCGGTTCCCATTGCTAAGACAGAAACAGGCTTACCTTCTGCTAATTTTTTATCAACTTTACCATCACCCGTGGAGAAGACGCCCTTAGCGGTACTGTGTAATTGGTGGTATTCGTATCCGCCGGCCAGAAATAGCAGTACACAAACGATACCAACGATCCGCCATACCCAATTAAAGCCGCCTTTATGGTGGTGAACATATGGTGGATGATGATCAAAGTCATCTCTAGAATTATGATGAGCATTTTGATCGATTTCTTCTTCAAGGTGACGACGGTATTCAGCCCGTGTTTCATGTTCGTGATTCATATTCGACAACCTCTGTTTATATTTAAAATTATCATTTATATATTAACTTTCTAACCTTAGCAAATTAATAGTCAGTAGTCAATTTTAGACGGGAGTTTTTAAGGATTATGTAATACTTTTCTTCTATTATATATGATTTAAATATGGTAACATTAGAAAGATAATGCTTGAAAGGACGATCAAAATGACAACAGCAAAACAATTAGCGGACGCTGTCAATAAGCGCCGTACATTTGCGATTATTTCACACCCGGATGCTGGTAAAACCACCATTACCGAACAAATGCTGTTATTTGGTGGAATTGTGCGGGAAGCAGGAACTGTAAAGGGACGCGGAAGTAGTAATTTTGCAAAGTCAGACTGGATGGAAATTGAACAGAAACGTGGAATTTCAGTAACGTCTTCTGTCATGCAGTTTGATTTTGAAGGCAAGCGAATCAATATTCTGGATACTCCAGGGCACGAAGACTTTTCTGAAGACACCTATCGGACTTTAATGGCAGTTGACTCTGCCGTGATGGTGATTGATGGTGCTAAAGGGATTGAACCGCAAACGCGAAAGTTGTTTCAAATTTGTAAAATGCGGGGTATTCCGATCTTTACCTTTATTAACAAGTTTGATCGTGATGCACGAGATCCATTAGATTTAATGAACGAAATTGAAGAAACGCTGGGAATTGAAACATATCCAATGGATTGGCCAATCGGAATGGGACGGCAATTCATGGGCGTTTATGACCGCTACAATAAACGGGTAGCCCTGACGCATCCAGCAGATGAAGATAATCCGTACTTACCACTGGATGATGATGGAAATGTCATTGGTGATAATCCTTTATCAGGTGAGGGTGAATGGAAAGATGCCATGGATGGGATGGAACTAATTGAAATGGCTGGGAATGAATTTAGTGAAGATAAGATCATTAAAGGTGATCAGACTCCAGTATTTTTTGGTTCAGCCTTGACTAATTTTGGGGTGCGCACTTTCTTAGAGACATATTTAAAATATGCACCAGCACCAAGTGCCCACAAAACTGAAGATGGTAAAGAAGTAGCACCCCTTGATTCAGAATTCTCTGGTTTTGTATTTAAAATCCAAGCTAACATGAATCCTAAACACCGTGACCGGATTGCCTTTGTACGAATTTGTTCTGGTGAATTTGATAAGGGAATGGACGTTACTTTAGAGCGAACCGAGAAACCAGTTCGTCTTTCGAACGTCACTGAATTTATGGCAAATACTCGTGAGAACGTTGAGAAGGCAGTTGCCGGTGACATCATTGGATTATATGATACTGGAAACTTTCAAATTGGCGATTCTATCTATACTGGCAAGAAAGATATTAAATTTGAAAAGTTACCACAATTTACACCAGAATTATTCATGCGGGTGTCTGCTAAGAATGTAATGAAGCAGAAATCATTCCATAAAGGAATTAACCAACTTGTGCAAGAAGGGGCAATTCAATTGTTCCAAAGCTACAATTCAAATGACTATATTTTAGGTGCAGTTGGTCAACTACAATTTGAAGTCTTTAAGTTTCGGATGCAAAACGAATATAATTCTGAAGTCATTATGGAACCAATGGGGAACAAGACTGCACGGTGGATTGATCCAGATCAATTAGATCCAAAGATGTCATCATCAAGAAACATTCTGGTGAAGGATATTAATGGTGATCCATTGTTCTTATTCGAAAATCAGTTTGCCGAAAATTGGTTTAAACAGAAGTATCCGGATGTGGAATTAACGGCAAAATTATAGAAGGGTAATTGAATACTTGTTTCTAACTCTTTTTGTTTAATATTACATTTTCGTTAAAAGAATGTAGTTACATTGTAACGACCTTATATACATCTATTTGGTATGATAGATGAATATGTGAATTAATAGTTTTTTATGATAATTATTTGGAGGAGAATCTTTAAATATGGAAAATAAAAGGCGATTTAAGCTTTATAAAAGTGGCAAGTTATGGTGTTGCGCTGCGATTGCTTTTGCAACTTTAGCTATCGGGAGTGTTACTGCAGAAAGTGCTCATGCAAATGCAACTGTGCCGACAGCTCAGCAAGTAACCACTATCGCAAGTGCATCTTTAACAACTAATACAGCTAATACAGCTGGTGATTCTCAAGCAACCGCTCAGTCCACTACTCAAACAAGTAATCTTGTGCCTCAGGACACAACCACTACTAATAATCAGACCAACTCTAATGAAGGATACCTTGATAACACTCAAATTACTGAAAATCAACAAACAGGGCAAACGACTTTAAATGCTAGTGGTTGGCATGCTACTGGACAAAGTAATAATGAGCCTTATCGGTATGTTATTTTGTATGACAATACAACTCAACACGAAATTCAACGGGAGAAAGTAGTACCGCAAACGCGGCCAGATGTTCAACAAGCTTACCCTCACATTGATAATAGTGTTAACTCAGGCTTTAATGTTCATTTCACTTTGCCCGATAATTTAGCTGGTCATTCTATTAGTTTGGTTGCGCGTTACAGTACTGACGCTATTAATGGTGAAGGCCAACATACTGATTACTGGTTCTCACCGATTATTTTGAATAATGATAATCGTGCTAGTCTTGATGGCTTGACCTCTGATCAGGATGGTAATCTGCACGTTAGTGGTTGGCATGCTTCTAACCAAGCCTGGGGTAAAAAATATCATTACATTATTGCTTATGATCAAACTACCGGGCGTGAAATAACTCGGCAGAAAGTTACGAATAATCAAACTCGTTATGACGTTGCGGAAGCATATCCATCTATTGCTAATGCAGTATTTTCTGGTTTTAACGTGTTCTTTAAGTTAAGTCCTCAATATGCACGTGATAACATCCAATTTATTAGTCGGTGGACTGATGATGCGGGTGGAAATGGAAATTATATCGACTACTGGTTTGGTCCCGTCGCTAAAAATAACCGGGGTAACTTAGATGCTTGGGATATTAGTACTGGTAACCTACAAGTCAGTGGTTGGCATGCTGATGATACTTCCATTTACGAACCATATCATTATTTGATTTTGTTTGATAACACTACAGGAACACAAGTTGCTTCTAAGAAAGTTGATACCATGTCATCCGATGATGTAGCCAAGGTATACGGTAATGACACCCGGTCTGCTAACAAATCACGGTTTAATACCATTTTTGATGGTATCACTTTAACGGATAGCCATACTTATTCACTCGTCAGCCGTTATTCTGTTTATAACGGAGGTAATGGTGATGATGGCAACAGTGCTGATCATACGGATTATTGGTATCCAGGCAAAACGTATAGTGGTCAAGCCTATAGTATCGATAGTTGGCAACCTACTAATAACTCAATGAAATTATCTGGTTGGTTTGCAAATGATGCCGCTGTTAATTATAAATATGCTTATGTAATTCTGTTAGACGGGCAAGGTGAGTTAGGCCGACAACGGGTTGATCTCACTCAACGTGCTGATGTTGCGAAGGCTTACCCAGAACTGTATAACAGTTTAAATTCAGGATTTGTGGTCACTATCAACTTTGATCGTGCGGTCAATGGAGACCTTCAGGTTGTTCTTCGTTTTACCAATGATCCATATGGTAATGGTAGTCATACCGTTGACATCTATACTGATAAATACAGTACGAACGCTGGTAATTTTGATAATCTCATTGTAAAGAAAGATTACATAAACATTAGTGGGTGGCACGCTGCCGATAATCTTACTAATAAGCCATACCAATATATTATTGCAATGGACTCCAATACACATCAGGAGATTACTAGGTGGAATGTAACTGATAGTGCAACTACTCGTCATGATGTCAAAAATGCTTACCCATGGATTGTCAATAGCGCTCATTCTGGATTTAGTTTAAACACTTCTGGGATTGATCTAACTGCAAATCGTGCGGGTGTTTACTTCATTCACCGTTATACGGATGATAGTGCAGGTAATGGTAACTACGTGGACTATGATTCTGATATTGTCTACTTTATTAACTACAATATGTATGCTAATTCAATTAATGCATTCATTGCTAATAACCATATTGGCCATGCAACAATTGAAGTTCGTCATATTTTAAATGTGCCGGGTTCACGTAGTGGTATTCTAACTGGTCCTGGTAGTGGAAGTACACAATACGATTATGGTAAACCTGTTAAAGTCATTGTTCATGAAACGGCTAACCCCAATGATTCCATTGAGGGCGAAATTAATTACGAAAGCAGTCATTACGAAGATGCCTTTGTGCATGCATTTGTTGATGGTAACCGCATTGTAGAAATTGCCCCAACCGATCGGCCAAGCTGGGGATCTGTCAATGGTAACCCATATGGTGTGCAGTTTGAACAGGTCGAAGTTTATGGTCGTGATAACTTTGCACGTGAATTAGTTAATGCTGCTTATTATGCTGCTTACAAGATGAAACAATATGGTATGATTCCAAGTCTTAATGGGGGAAATGGAACCTTAATGTCTCACCATATGGTTTCCCAATATCTTGGTGGTACTGACCATACTGATCCAGATGGCTACTGGACTAATCGAGCACGTAATTACTTTGGTACTAACTACACCATGAGTGACTTCTTTGAATTAGTAAAATACGAATATACCCAACTATAATGGGATATACAAAAACGATTACTCGTATTTGGTGACGAGTAGTCGTTTTTTAGTGTTATAATCTAATCTAGACAATAGTTTGTACGTGCTATAATGACAATAGTATCGGTTTAATTATAAAAATTGTTTTATAGATATAGATGTTGTGAAGGAGAAAAAATGGAAAATAAGAAGCGGTTCAAACTATACAAAAGTGGGAAATTATGGTGCTGTGCAGCAATCGCTTTTGCCACAGTGGCAATGGGGAGTACGATTGTAACTCATCAAGTACACGCTGACACAAATAATATAGAAGAAACGCAACAGGTGATGACCCCAACGCATAATAATGATCATAGTGTGACTGTTGATCAGCAATTAAACACTAAGGCTACCAATGCAGTTGGACCCGACACCACCACAGTGAATAATGATGTATCAGCTAATCATGGTAACCTAGATAATTACCAAATCACGTCTGATCCTAAAACGGGTGATGCCAACTTAAATGTCAAAGGGTGGCAAGTAAGCGGTCAAAGCAATACAGAACGTTACCGTTATGGAATTTTATATGATAATACAGACCATCGCGAAATTGATCGACAGTCTATTACGCCTCAAAATCGGGTGGATGTTCAACAAGCTTATTCCAATGTTGATAATAGCCTACAATCTGGTTTTAATATTGATTTTAAATTACCAACAAACTTGGCTGGACATTCAATTAGTTTAGTAGCACGGTATAGTACTGATGCGATCAATGGGGAAGGTCAACATACGGATTATTGGTTTGCACCAATTATCTTGGATAATCAAAACCGTGCTTCCTTAGATAGTTTAAGTTTAAGTGATCAAGGTGACCTAGTGATTAATGGTTGGCATGCGTCTAACCAAGCTTTGGGGAAGCGTCATCATTATATTATCGTTGTAGATGAGACTACTGGTAAAGAACTAGCACGACAAGAGGTTACTCCGGTCAATCGCGATGATGTAGCAAAAGCCTATCCAACGATTGCGAATGGCAATATTAGTGGTTTCCAAGCAAAATTCTCCCTTAGTCCAGCTTATGGCCGGGATCACATTCAAATTGTTAGCCGATGGACTAACGATACAGCAGGTAATGGTCAAAGCGTTGACTATTGGTTCAACCCACTGAATGAACAAAATGTTGCTAATTTAGATAATCTAAGCAGTGATAGTCAGGGAAACTTACATATCAGTGGTTGGCATGCCTCTAACCAAGCCTTAGGAAAGTCCCGTCACTTTATCATTGTTTATGACCAAACACGGCAACGCGAAATTACACGGCAAGAAGTTACTCGGGATAATCGAAGTGACGTCTCACGAGCTTATCCAATGATTGCAAATGCTGGAGTAAGTGGGTTTAGTGCTACTTTCAAACTAACCCCACAATATGCTGAAGATAACATTCAAATAGTTAGTCGCTGGACAAATGACAAGAGTGGCAATGGTGATGCTGTAGACTATTGGTTTGGCCCTGTTCAAAAACAAAACCGTGGCAATTTAGATAGTTGGCAACTAAGTAGTAGTCAGTTAGAAGTAAGTGGTTGGCATGCGAACGATGCTTCAATTTATGAACCATACCATTATTTAATTGTTTTTGATAATACTAATGGTCAGCAGGTTAATGCCATTCAGGTACAAAATACATTATCCGATGATGTGGCTAATGTATATGGTAATGATACTCGTTCTGCTAACAGTGCGCGGTTTAAGGATATTTTTGATGACATTAATTTGGTAGCTGGACACACTTATTCATTAGTCAGTCGTTACTCTGCTACTAATGGAGGCAATGGTGATGACGGAAATGGTGCCGATCATACCGATTATTGGTTTAGCTTAGGTACTCTCAATGAAGTTGCTTATAATATTGATGGTTGGTCTAATGATGGTACCAAATTGAATATCAATGGTTGGTTTGCAAATGATCAGTCCTTAACTCATCAATATCCATATGTCATTTTATTAGTTGATGGTCAGGAAGTTGCTCGCAAACCAGTTCAGTTAACAGAACGCAATGATGTTGCTAGAGCATATCCACATATTGCTAACAGCGCCAAAAGTGGTTTTACAGTAACTTTTGATACTCCAAAGGACGTTCAAAACAACCTGCAATTAGTTTTACGATTTGCTAATATAGAGAATGGTGAAGGTGATCACCAAGATATTTGGACTCCTACGTTTGTAAATAATGCTGGACATTTTGACCAGGTAGATATTAATGGCAATACCATTCACATTACTGGATGGCATGCAGCTGTAAATAACAGTGTAAAACCTTACGAATATATTATTGCTGTAGACGGAGGAACCGGTCGAGAAATTCAACGATGGAACATTACTAATGGAGCAAAGATTAGTCGTCCCGATGTTTATCAATCCTACCCATGGTTAGAAAATAGTGGTCAGTCTGGTTTTGACATGCATGCTAATAATTTAAGTGGTGACTGGGAATATGTTAAACTAATTCATCGCTTTACTGATGATGCTGCAGGAAATGGTAATTATATTGATTACGAACAAACCATTGATCGCACTAATTATGCACAACGATTATTGCAAGCATGGCAAAGTATTATTAATGAGAAACCTGGTCATATCGGAATTGCTGTGAAATCACAATTAACTGGGCAGGTATACTCATACACCAATGCTCCGGGGTATCATTGGATGACCATGAGTACAGTGAAGGTAGCGGTTCTTTCCGAGTTATTGCACCGGACTGGTGGTAATTTAGATGGGACTATGCAAGACCTTGCGACCCGAATGATCCGCTACAGTGATAATAATGCTACTACAGCCATTACTAATAATTACCTTGGCGGTGCACAAGGATTACGTCCATTGTATGAACGCCTTGGTATGTGGAATACAGGTACTAATTCTACATGGGGTTCATCTTGGACCACGCCAGAAGACCAAGTTAAACTTTTGAACGATCTCTATCTTGATCAGAATTCGGGATATTTAAACGAACAATCACGGAACTATATTCATTATCAAATGAATAACGTTTCAGCTGGTCAAGACTGGGGTATTTCTGCTGGTACTCCACGTGGGAGCTTCTACATCAAGAATGGTTGGATGCCATGGGGCTACGAATGGGTTAACAGTATTGGCTTTATTCCAAGCTCTGATAACCGCCATGGCTATGCTATTGCAGTTTACACGGATGGAGATGCCAGTTTCCAATCTGGAATTAACGTGATCGAGCAATTAGCAAGGGCTACTAAAAATATATTGCAATAACCCAGATAATTATTTATAAAGTTAGCATATTGCATATAAGATTTTCAGATTAATGCAGGGACTGCGAAGTCCCATATAATTTGTTTAATTATAAAAAGGAACTCTACATTATTCGGTACTGATAGAGAAATATTAGTGCCGATCTTTTATTTTATTAGGTTTTTTGTCAATCGGTACTGATAATAAAATTTACAGTTCAAGCAGTCATTTTGCTTGGGCTGTTTTTTGTTTTGCAATTAGAACTAACTGTTAAGTGAGAGTTTTTTAATGC
>NZ_JACJKU010000058.1 GCF_016901675.1 Limosilactobacillus coleohominis | reverse complement strand
CTATTCCACGGAAGTCACTTCACTACCGCACACCACTTGAAGTATTCCTAAGTCACGTCACAGATGAACAGCTTTCAACATTTTTCTAATTTAAATTGACATTTCGGGTGATTAAAACTGCTATTTTGCCATATTTGGCATTGAGCTGAGCTAATTGAAACATCTACGAAGCGATTTCCCAATTCAATACCATCCTTTTGAACAAACTCAAGAGAAGTAGTAGTGTACTGAAATTTATCTGCCTCATAATAATTAGCCCATCTTGATTTTGCTATCCGCCCTGTTGCTAACAACCACAAAGTCCAAAGGGTAATCAACCAGTTATGATGTTCTACCACTAACAACTGAATATTAGAAGAAAATAGATTATCATGCATTGCTTGCTTATTCCCACGGACATGGTGATTTAGACAAGTAGCAATATATGTATTTGGAAATAGTTGATGATGATGTTTTTCCTGTAGCATTAGTGAGAAAGGTTGCTGGTTGTACAAAACACCGCCCGCACTAATTAAAAATGTTAACAGGCCCATTTTTGAGGAAGAACGTTTTTTACTATTTCTTTTACTAATCAATGCTGCATCAAATCCAATCCCTAAAGAATTAACAAAAAAGCCACTTTCATCCTTAATTGATTCATGATATTGACCAACTGAGATCATTGTTGTTTTATTTGCCGATTCAATTTGTTGAAATGCTTGGATTGGATTTTTACGAATGCCATATGCAACCGCAAAACCATTTGTTAAGCCGGTTGGTATGACTGCAATAGGAGTAGAGTTAGTTTTGGCATTATGATGATCGATACTCATTACACCATTAACCACTTCATCGATGGTACCATCACCACCAACCGCAACAATGACTTCCTCATTATCTGTTGAAGTATTTGCAATGTCACGAGCAAGTTCAGTGGCATGACCAGAGTATCTAGTAAATACATCATGATAATCAATATTATGACTATCTAAATAATGCTTTAGCTCTTCCCATTTTTTCTGGCTGCGATTGTTACCGGCCGTTGAATTGATAATGAATGAATAATGCATTAGAGAATTGCCTCCTGGCATATTTGTTCATGAAAAAAGTCAGGACGGGTAAAACGTCCTGACCTGGAAAGTAACATTTCTAGAACTTAGTGATTTTAAAATCGGCGTTTTGCTTTTCATATTCTAGAGATTTTTCATCTAGCAGTTCAATATATTCGATATTATATTCAGTATTATTCTCAACTAGTTGACGAGCTTCAGCTTCTGAATCAGCTTCTAAGTATAAAGACTTCGTGTTTTCACGACGTGGTGTATTGTTTTTACTTGGTTGGAAATAAACTTTAAAAGTCATAGTAATACAAGAATCTCCTTTAAGTGTTATTAATAACGTTTCAAATACTAATATATTCTATCACAAATTAAAAATGCTGTCGCCTGAGTGTGGTATCCTTATTTATAAAAGTTACTATGAGAAGGAGAAAATAAATGTCTTTAATGTGGTTAATTATAATATCCATTGTAATCGTAGTTATCATTTATGAACTGACACACCGGATTTTAATCAAACGGGCAACGTTGATTGTTCAAAGAAGAGCTCAATCAATAACAGATCAAATTGTCTTTGATGTCTTAAATGATAAATTGAATATTCATGACTGTGATCAGCAATCAACATTAGTTTCAGACATTTGGGGAAAGGGTGTGCTTTCTTTTGAATATAATATTGGAACTGTTGACAGTGTACCAGTAACCCGTGACGAACTAGAAAGACAACTGAATCAATTAGCTATTGAGAGGAATGTAGACTTCTTTCAAAAGGCTCCCCAGGCATTTAAAATTACTGATTGGTGGCAGGGTAAGAAAAAGTTTCATATGGATGTTACCTATCTAATGAATGAAGCATCCTACGAATACGTTCAAGATTTACATAAATTAGGTGAATAAAAAAGGTGGCATTTTCATGTCACCTTTTTAAATTATCCAAATAAAACAGTATCTTCAGGTGCTTTAAATGGATGTTCTTTGTTAATGTGATCATAGAAAAGAACACCATGTAAGTGATCAATTTCATGCTGACATACAATTGCCGGATAGTGCTTTAATCGAACCTTATGTGTTTCACCATTAACATCTTGATATTTTAAAGTAATTCTGTCATGACGAGGAACATATCCTGGGACGTCTTTATCAACAGAAAGGCAACCTTCACCTTCTGTTAAAGCGCCATATTGAACTGATTCACTTACGATTACGGGATTGATAATCACATCTTTGAATTGAGGTTTGCCACCCTCTTCATCGGCAGGAACTAAAACAGAAGCCATTTGCTTGGAGACACCCACTTGAGGCGCTGCTAATCCTACTCCAGCTCTGAGTCCATACTTTTTACATAGCTCAGGATCTTGACTAACTTCTAAATATTCCATTAATTTATGAGCAAATTCTTTTTCTTCGGAAGTCAAAGGGAACTCAACTTTGGCTGCTCGTTTTCGTAAAACAGGGTCGCCATCACGGACAATATCTTTCATTAAAAACAATGTTATAAACCTCCAAAACTCTTTAATAAATAGTCTATCACAAATTTTTTAACAGTTGTATTAATAAGGAACGTCATTTTCAAAAGAAGAATGGTAAAATAATACAAAATAGAGGTGCTCAAGATGTCTAATAGAAATTATTCTTATCCGATTGATCCTAATTGGAGTATTAAAGATTTAGAAACAGTTATCAAAATGTTTAATGTAGTTGAACGTGCCTATGAAGAGGGCGCTCAGCGAGAACAGATTTTGGATTGCTATCGAAAATTTAAGAAAGTCATCCCGGCAAAGTCGGAAGAAAAACAACTTGGCCGAGATTTTTATAAAAAAAGTGGTTACCAATTATATAGTGTCGTCAAGGAAGCACGTACCACAGACAAAAAACTAATCAGATTATCACGGAGGTAGGACAATGCTACAGGAAATTGATCAAAAGGTTCAGCAGTTAATGTGGGATGTGCAAAAGCGTACCTTAGATCGGATGAAACAATCATATGATGTCAATTTAAAAACTAGCTATAAGGATTTGGTTACTACTGTTGATAAAGAGAACGAAAGATATCTAAATCAGCGCCTACGAGAAATTGACCCGGATGCCAAAATCATTAGCGAAGAAGGGTATGGTGACCAAGTTAATGATTTAAAAGGGCATGTTTTTATTGTCGATCCAATTGATGGAACAATGAATTTCGTTATGCAACATTGCAATTTTGCAATCATGATTGCGTTATATGTAGATGGTGAACCAACATATGGATACATTATGGATGTAATGAATGATAAGCTATACCATGGTGGTAATGGAGATGGAGTCTTTGTAAATAATCATCAATTAAATACTCCTGCGAATAATAGTCTCCACGATAGCCTAATGGTTCTCAACGCTGGTTTAACTCTTGATGGGGGACACAATGTAAGAGAAGTTGGTAAACAAGCTCGTGGTTTAAGAATGTATGGAAGTGCCGGTATCGAAATGATTTATGTTATTACTGGTAGAATTGGTGGATATTTATCATATCTCAAACCATGGGATTTAGCCGCCGGCATGGTTTTAGCATTAGAACTAGGCTTAGTTGTTAAAGGAATTGACGAGCAACAAGTTAATGTGCTATCATCTAATCTTGTATTGGTAGCGACAAAGCAAGTTGCAAGTGATGTTTTGGAACTTGTTGATTAGCCGTTAATACTGTGACTGCGGTCACAGTTTTTTTATGAGAAAGACTAAACTAATTAACCATGAAAGGAAGTTTAAGCATGAAATCACGTGATGATATTCGTAACATTGCGATCATTGCACACGTTGACCACGGTAAGACCACTTTGCTGAACGAAATGCTCAAGCAATCCGATACCTTACCAGAACACTTTGAAATTCAGGATCGGGCAATGGACACTAACGCCATTGAACGTGAACGGGGAATAACCATTCTCTCAAAGAACACTGCGGTTAAGTACGGCAAATATCAATTTAACATTTTGGATACGCCAGGACACGCTGACTTTGGTGGTGAAGTTGAACGTGTTATGAAGATGGTTGATGGTGTTCTTTTAGTAGTTGATGCTTTTGAAGGAACTATGCCACAAACTCGGTTTGTTCTTAAGAAGGCTTTGGAACAACATTTAACACCAATTGTTGTTATTAACAAGGTCGACCGTAAGGGTGCTCGTCCAGAAGAAGTAGTTGATGAAGTACTTGATTTATTTATTGAATTGGGTGCCGATGAAGACCAACTTGATTTCCCTGTAATTTACACTTCAGCAATGAATGGTACTTCTAGTTATGATTCTGATGTTTCTACTCAAGAACATACGATGAAGCCATTGTTCGATACAATTGTTAAGACAATCCCTGCTCCAGTTGATAATTCTGATGAACCTCTCCAGTTCCAAGTTGCTATTTTAGACTACAACGACTTCGTAGGTCGAATTGGGATTGGTCGTGTTTTTCGGGGCAAGATCAAGATCGGTGACAATGTTACATTAATGAAACTTGATGGTTCTAAGAAGAACTTCCGGGTTACTAAGCTGTTTGGTTTCTTTGGTTTGAAACGTGAAGAAATTCAAGAAGCGGAAGCTGGAGACTTGATCGCCGTTTCTGGTATGGAAGATATTAACGTTGGTGAAACTGTAGCCGATGCTAATCATCCAGAAGCTCTTACACCACTTCGAATTGATCCACCAACATTGCGGATGACATTCCGGACTAATGATTCTCCATTTGCAGGTCGTGAAGGTAAGTTTGTGACTGCCCGTCAATTGGAAGATCGTTTAAAGCGTGAAATGCAAACCGATGTTTCATTAAAGGTTGAAAATACTGATGATCCAGGTGCCTGGACTGTTTCTGGTCGTGGTGAACTGCACTTATCAATCTTAATTGAAACTTTACGTCGTGAAGGTTATGAATTAGCTGTTTCCCGTCCAGAAGTTATCTATCGTGAAGTAGATGGACAAATGTGTGAACCATTTGAAGAAGTATTAGTTGATACTCCAGATGAATATAGTGGTGCCATCATTGATAGTTTAAACAAGCGTAAGGGTGAAATGACTAACATGGAACCTGACAATAATGGCCAAACTCGGTTAACTTACTTAGTACCTTCTCGTGGTTTAATTGGTTACTCAACTGAATTTATGTCCATTACACGTGGTTATGGGATTATGAGTCATACCTTTGAAAAATATGCTCCAGTAATTAAAAACTGGAACCCTGGTCGTCAAAAGGGTACTCTTGTTTCAATGAATGCTGGTAAAGCAACAACTTACGCTATGATGGGGATTGAAAGTCGTGGTACTTTGTTAATTGACCCAGGTACAGAAGTGTACGAAGGGATGATTGTTGGTGAAAATAGTCGTGAAAACGACATCACTGTCAACATTACTAAGGGTAAGAACCTTACCAACGTTCGTGCTGCTGGTTCTGATGAAATGGCACGTATCAAGACGCCAACTCACTTCACACTTGAAGAATCTCTTGAATTCTTAAACGAAGATGAATATTGTGAAGTTACACCTGAAAATATTCGTTTACGTAAGCAAATTCTGGACACCAATGCTCGTGAAAAAGCTGCTAAACGTCGTAAGGCTGCTTCACGTAAGTAATGTCTACTATGAAACTGACGAATCTGATTTGATAAGTCTTTTTCAATAAATTAAGTCTTAAATGTTCATTAGCGAATGTTTAAGACTTTTTTTGTGCTGTGATCAATTAGTAAAATTTGAAGAGAATGAATTAATTGCCGTTATTGATGACAAGGTTACCATTGAATTTAAAGAATATATTATTAATAATGGTGGTTCTTAAAAAACTAACCAGAGAATGGTGTATAATTATTTGCGTGATTTTAATTTGAGTGAGGAAGAAATGCAAGTGGCATTAAGGAAATTAAAACAGTTAGATCCATGGATCGCATTGCCATATATTACCCTATGTATAATTGGTGTGATTATGGTTTATTCTGCAAGTGCTGGTATTCAGATGCAAAATGGTGGTTCACCTACTGGTTATTTGATCAAACAAAGTATCTTTGCAGTAATTGGTGTTGCAATTGCCCTGTTTGTAGCGTTGATGCGGCTATCCATACTAAGAAATTCAAAAGTTCTAAAGGGATTTTTTGTGGTTTTGCTAGTGATGTTATTATATGTCAAAATATTCGGAGCTGCGGTTAATGGGGCACAAGGTTGGATTAATGTGGGTTTTTTCAGTATTCAACCTGCTGAAATTGCTAAATTCTTTTTAGTAGTATATTTGGCAAATCAATTTGCTCATTATAATGAACGCCAAGAAACGTACAGTCTTACTAAAGCAGGATATCCAATTTCTGTAGCGGCTGTTTTGCTTTTCTTAATTTTTATTCAACCGGACTTTGGTGGATTTGCCATTAATGGTTCAATTGTGGTTGTTATGTTTCTCGGTAGTGAAATCAATTGGCGAAAAGGTGTATGGATTTTATTAACGTCACTGGGTTTGTTAATTGTAGGTTTGCCGTTGATTGCCAAGTTTGTCGTTGCTCATTTTCATGGTTATCAAGTGAACCGTTTTGTTGCTTATATTAACCCGTTCGCTAATAATAATGGTGTTGGTAATCAGTTAGTAAACTCTTACTATGCCATATCTAATGGAGGATTAACAGGAGTGGGCCTGGGTAATAGTATTCAAAAAATGGGATACCTGCCTGAACCCAATACGGACTTTATTCTTGCGATTATTAGCGAAGAATTAGGCTGGTTAATGGTTGCTTTTATCCTAGTGTTAATCATGATTATTGTATGTCGTACAATTCAGATCGGAGTAAAGGTGGATTCACTTTACCAAGCTTTATTATGCTACGGGGTAGCAACATTTATTGCTGTTGAAACTTTTTTTAATATTGGTGGTGTTTCAGGCTTATTACCAATTACTGGGGTTACTTTACCATTTATTTCGTATGGTGGTTCGAGTATGGTAGTATTAAGCGCAGCAATTGGTTTGGTCTTAAATGTTAGTCGTCATTATAAAAGAGCACGTAGCTTAATGAAATAAGAAGGGTGACTAGACAATGTTTCAAATGACAGAACGCCAGGGATTGATAGTTTATATAAATAATTTTCATGTTTTACGTAGGCTACGTCGTTATGGGCATATTGTCTATGTTTCTAAACGAATGCGTTACGTTGTGCTATACGTGAATCGGTCATTAGTGGAAGAGTTAAAAAAGGAATTGGAAAAGCTTCACAGTGTTACATCCGTAAAGCCTTCCGAATGGCCTAATATTGATCCAACTGTATTTCGCTTAAGTGATGTTGAGAATGCTAATAATCAAAATAATGAGGAATAATAAATATGAGAGTAGTATCTGGTAAATTTCGCGGACGGAGATTAAAGGCAGTTCCTGGAATGGCAACCCGACCAACTACCGACAAGGTGAAAGAATCTCTTTTTAACATTATTGGGCCTTATTTTGATGGCGGAAAGAGTTTAGACTTATATGGTGGAAGTGGTGGATTAAGTATTGAAGCAGTTTCTCGTGGGATAGAGACTGCTACTATTGTTGATCGACAGTATGCCGCTATTAAGACGATTCGGCAAAATGTTGCTCTGACCAACGCTCCACAGTCATTCAAAATAATGAAGCAAGACGCACAAAAGGCACTTCAGTTATTAGAAAGCCAGAATGAAAAGTTTGATTTAGTCTTTTTAGATCCACCTTATGCTAAGCAAAAGATTGTTAATGATATAACAAAAATGGTTGACTATCATTTATTAAATTCTGAATCACTAGTTGTTTGTGAGACTAATCAAGAAGCTCACTTACCAGATACATTAGATGGATTTGAGCTTTATAGACGCCATGAATATGGCATTACGGTTTTGACGATTTACCAATATAAAGGAGGAAATGAAAAGTGAAAGTAGCAATCTTTCCTGGTAGTTTTGATCCGTTGACTTTAGGACATTTGGATTTGATTAAAAGGGGGAGCGCTCTTTTTGATCAATTAGCAGTTGCTGTAATGGATAACGCTAGTAAGCATCCGCTTTTTAGTTTAGATGAACGGGTTGCTCAGGTTAAAGAAGCTGTAAGTGGGCTGAGCAATGTATCAGTCATTACTAGTCAAGGATTAACAGTTGACTTGATGAATAAAATTGGTGCAGATTACTTAATGCGTGGTTTGCGGAATTCAAAAGACTTTGAATATGAACGTGACATTGCAGCGATGAATCAATTTTTAGATGATCAAGTAGAAACAGTATTCTTGTTGGCTGATCCTAAATATCAACATCTATCAAGTAGCCTGCTAAAAGAAGTTACCATGGCAGGTGGTGATATTTCAGCTTACCTGCCGGCTAATATTAACGCGGCGTTAGAAAAACGGTTAGATGAACGTCAAATGAGACAGGTGAAGAAACATAATGAAAATAGATGATAAAAAAATCATGCGACGGGTATTATATTCCGTTGCATTGATTTTATTTTTAGGCTGGTTTATTTTTTGGCCCCTCAATAAATACATTGAAAGTCCAGGTAGTGCCGATAATTTACGATCTTATGTCACCATTCCTGGTTATCCAGATAAACAAAAAGGGAGTTTTATGATTACGTCTGTTTATCTTCAACAGGCAAGACCAGCTACGTATATTTGGGCAAAGTTGACTCCTAATACCTCGCTTGAAAATGCTAATGAAGTTACTGGTGGTCAAAGCGGTAAAACATTTGACAGGGTTCAAAATTTTTATATGCAAAGTGCAATTAATCAAGCGATTGCAGTTGCCTTTAAAGCAGCACATCGACCTGTCAAGACAACTTATCTAGGTATTTATGTATTGCAAGTACAAAATAGTTCTAAATTTAGAGGAAAAATTAAAGTTGGTGACACGATTACTAAGGTTAATGGTCATCACTTCAATACAGCTAAAGGATATCAAAAATACATTGGCAAACAAAAAGTTGGGTCACCACTAACAGTCCAGTATATTCACAATGGCAAGTCTAAGCAGGTTACTAAGCCATTAGTGAAGATCAGTAACTCAAGAGCTGGGATTGGAATTGTTTTAACGGATAATACCAAAGTTCACACCACACCAAAGGTGACTGTCAATCCAGGGCAACTTGGTGGACCGTCTGGTGGTTTAATGTTTGCCTTACAAATCTATCAACAAATTACTGGTCAAGATTTACGACATGGTAAAAAAATTGCTGGTACGGGTACCATTAGTCAGGACGGTACTGTTGGTGAAATTGGTGGTATTGATAAAAAGGTTGTTGCCGCACATCGAGCGGGGGCAAAAGTTTTCTTAGCGCCATATGTTAAGCCTAATAAACTTCTTTTGAAATATGAGGAAGACCACCAAACTAACTACCAAATGGCAAAGGCAACGGCTAAAAAGTACGCTCCGGGAATGAAAGTTGTACCGATAAAGAACTTCAGCGATGCTGTACATTACCTTCAAACTCATTAATACTAATAAAAACGGTGAAATTAAATAGTTTCTTAATTACGAAACTATAAAAATTTCGGTTCTACACCAAATGGTGTTGGTTAGAGATTTTTCATCTCTATACCAATGCCATTTTTGTGTTTTAAACAAAAAAACAGAGGTAAACCTCTGTTACAATGAAATCG
>NZ_JACJKU010000057.1 GCF_016901675.1 Limosilactobacillus coleohominis | reverse complement strand
CAGTAAAATAAAAGAGTCACATACCCTAAAAGTATGTAACTCGTAAAACTATACCAATTTAGCGAAAATTTCACGATTTTGTTAAACCAACACTAAATGATGTAGAGCCCTAAAAAAAGCGCGAGACATAAGTCGATGACGACTTCTGCCTCGTGCCTTTTTCATTATTTCACATAGTTTTTTACTTTTCGTTGGTTAAGAAGTGCTCCAGACCGGTTTTTAATAAACAATGGTACGGTTTCTTCATACGTTTGACTAAACTCCAAGCCATAATATTGAACTGGCGACAGTGTAATATTTTGTAGAAATAGGCGCATTTGAACCAACCACCGACGAATACCTGTAATGTTGGAATTTGGTGACAACCGTTCCTTCAGGAAAATAAAGCGGAAATCACCAACATTGCGTCCAGGCATCGTAGTGTACTTTTGAGGTTGTTTGTCGATGACATTTTCTGCCATCAATTCTTGAACAACCTGCCGCAAGTACAGGTTAACACTATTATCAATTTTAAACCCTAAATAAAGCTGTAGGTTGACGATATTACGGGTACCCATCATATCAACCTTGTAATAGCAAGTATATGGTTCATCAGTGGTATTCACTGTGACAAACCAGTAGACTTTTGCCCGTTTAGGAGTCTTATCGAGAATCGAATAAAGGGTTTCCCGCTTTAGAAGGTGGTTTTTGTTAATCCGTGCCATCATGATCAAATTACTAACGTAAAGCTGAATACTTTCATCTTTTGATAATTCTTCAAGCTGATTTTTGTAATCTTCAAGATTCAGGTACTTGCTTTCGTCATTCATTTCGTCCCGAACTTTGTCACCATAGTACCAACAAATCATTACCATCAGAATTATTACAGTAATAATGACAGTCACAAACCCACCCTGAACAAACTTGGATAGACTGGAGAGTAAGAAAACAGTTTCAATTGCCACAAAGATTACCATGAACAGCATTGCAAAGACCTTTGACCAATGATGAGATAGATACTGGTGCAACAAAATAGTCGTCATTAACATTGTAATGGTAATTGCTAAACCATAGGCCGCTTCCATATGAGCTGAGGTACGGAAATAGAATAGGATGCCAGAGGTAATCAAGCAAAGCAACCAATTAATCACACTAATGTAAATTTGGCCCCGTGATAGTGATGGGTGGCGAACCTTTAAGCGCGGTAATAACTTCAGCCCTACCGCTTCTTCCACTAGCGTAAATGATCCGGTAATCAACGCTTGCGAAGCGATAATGGCTGCTAAAGTAGCAATTACTACACCAAAGAGGTACACATGGTGAGGAAGCATTTGATAAAACGGATTATAACTAGCTCCATTTGACCCCAAGTATGGTAGTTCTCTAATTAAATAGGCACCTTGCCCTAAATAATTCAATACTAGTGAGGTGCAAACAATTGGCCATGTTAAATAAATGCTCTTGCGACCGACGTGTCCCATATCTGAATAAAGTGCTTCTGCACCCGTTGTTGCCAAAAAGACTGCCCCGAGAATAAATATTCCCATCCGATTAGACGGCGAAAATAGTAAACGAATTCCATATACCGGGGAAAGGGCCTTTAAAATTTCCGGTTGATGAACAAGATTAGCAATGCCAAAAAGTGCTAAAAAGCCAAACCAGACCAACATAATTGGTCCAAAAGCTTTACCAATCACACTGGTGCCAAATCGCTGAATAATAAACAAGAATAAGAGGATCAAGAAAGTAATCATAATAACTTCGTTTTGATCACTAACTAATACTCGCGACCCTAGTGCAAC
Organism: Limosilactobacillus coleohominis; assembly: GCF_016901675.1. Taxonomy (GTDB): domain Bacteria; phylum Bacillota; class Bacilli; order Lactobacillales; family Lactobacillaceae; genus Limosilactobacillus; species Limosilactobacillus intestinavium. The sequence continues at coordinate 8,023 of NZ_JACJKU010000057.1, read as the reverse complement.
ACCCTTCAAACCTTCAATCGCGGTTGTTACTGTAACTGCTGGTGTCAGTGTTCCATCCGCCAGCAAAGCGGCTCCTCCAATCAGTGCTGGAATAATTAACCACTTAGCTTGATGACGAACTAGAGCATAGAGAGCAAAGATTCCACCTTCACCCTTGTTGTCTGCCCGTAAAGCGATCAGAACGTACTTCACTGTGGTCATTAGCATTAATGTCCAAAAAACCAGGGAAACGCCACCAATGATATATTCCTTCGTCAACACTCGTGTACCACCGGCATCATTAATCAAAGCGTTCATTACATAAAGCGGTGACGTTCCAATGTCCCCATAAACAATTCCTAATGCTACCAATGCACTAGCAATTAAATTACGGTCCCTTTTCTCCATCACAATCAATCATCTCCCTTATTAGCGATCAAGTATAAAAGGAGTGGCCACGTGTCTTAATCAACGTGGTGCCACCCCAAAACTTGCATTTAATTTAAATGTTCATAGAACCATTAAACAGTGCGCATAATAAAGTTGTGTCCACCATCTTAATGGTTCTCATCAGTCTATACCGCTCAAACTGATTGGATCCATTATAGCATGGCTACTCTAAAATGATTAATGTTCCATTGGAAATTACTGCAGTACTCAACAAAAAGCGCCTTAAACATTCGGAAATAAGTGTTTAAGGCGTTTTGAAATTATAAAAGTAAAATTCCTTATTAGTTATTTTACTTTTGGTCATCATTTTGATCTTTTTTTGGAGTTGGCTTTTGAATTTGAATGACTTTAAATTCACTCACATATTCATTTTGCACTTCCGTTGGTATAAATGAGAAGTTACCTAACCGAATCGGACGGTTCACCTTTAATGGATACTCTTCTTCTAAGAAGTAACCAGTCAAAGTAGCGACATCCTTGTCCTCAAATTGAGGAATATCAACTTTAAAGTAACGTTCAAAGTCAGATAATGGTGTCTTACCAGAGACCTTGTATACTTGGTTCCCTTTATTGTCAGTTCCCTGTTTTTCAATCATGTCAGCTGAAACATGATCAATTTCTTCTCGAACGTTACCAAACATTTCTTCATAAATATCTTTGTCGGTAACGATCCCGGATGTACCACCATATTCATCTTGTACGACCGCAATTGGGGCCTGCTTACGCATCATCTTACGTAATACATCCGTCAGCGTTTCACCTTCGTAAACAACCGGAATCTTTCGGATAATCTCACGAATGGATGATTGTGGGTTAATCTGGTTTTGCCGCATAATATCGTAACTAAAGATATAGCCGACAATGTGATCCTTGTCATTGTTCTGAACAACTGGGTAACGAGTAAACCGCTTCGTGAAGTATAAATGTGATGCTTCTTCAATCGTCGCGTTTCGGTCAATGACTTCTAGTTGCGTCCGGTCAATCATAATATCAGCGGCCACTTTATCATTCATTTCAAATGCCCGCTGCATAAAGGTAACGTCTTCCTTATCCATTTCACCAGCCTTTTGTGACTGCTGGGAAAGGGTTAGAATTTCGTTTTGTGAGTACGTATCTTCTTCAGGATGAATACTGAATCCTAAGGCTTTGGTAATTGAACCGGCAACCACCGCAAATAACCATACAAATGGGTAGAAAATCCAGTGGAAGAACTGGATTGGATGCACGATGGCTAACAAGATTGGAACTGGCCGGTCAATCGCCATGTTCTTAGGTACCAGGTCAGTGAAAACAGCATGGAAGAATGTGAAAATCAGCACACCAATAATTGGTGCCAATGGTTTCAAGACATCCGCTGGAATGAACTTCATTTTGAGTAACAAGTCAGTAATAAATTCATCACCAATCCACCCAAGAATCAGTGAAGTCATCGTAACCCCAACTTGCGCAGTTGAAAGGTATTCTGACATGTTTCCAACCATGTGCTCAGCCTTTTTGACCACCTTGGTCTGCTTCATTTCTTGCAGTTCACTTGGACGGACCTTAACAACTGAGTATTCTAGCAGTGTAAATAACGCTGCTAATAGTAAAATTACAATGATGATTAACAAACGTATCCAATAGGATTCCATATAATTAATTCAACATCCTTTCGTTAATAATCTAATTTACATTGTATCAAATTTTTTTGTGTGTGGTTTGATCAGCTACAAACTGAATGAATTTTTCTACAGCCGGCGTTAATTGAACGTTTTTTCGCCAAGCCAGCAGGTGACCAGTTGTCTTAGTAGGGCTAAAAGGAACAAAAGCTAAGCGCTCATCATGATACTTCTGATAAACTCCATAAATACCAAAGTGATAATATTTTCCAGATAAAACTAATTGTTTAGCATTTTCTGGCAAATTAATGATTACTCGCCAGTCCAGTTTATTGAGATCAATTTTGAGGGTATCCGTAATATCATCACGGACAATGTTTCGGCGACCGACTACCAACGGCAGTTGATACAAGTCATGTGCCATGATGGCCTTCCGCTTTGCCAACGGATCGTCCTTTCGCATAATCAATCCCCATTTCTCTTGAACTGGTAGTGGAAAATAATTATACTTAGCAGCTTCAATTGGTTGAATAAGGGCCACCAGGTCACAAAGTCCCTGATCTAATCGTTCTCGTAAGGTGTCACCATCACCATCGAAAATGTTAAAACGAACGTCTGGATACTTCTCCTGAAATTTCTGAACCGCCCGCATCATAAAATCAGACACTGCACTCTCTACCATGCCAATATTGATGGTTCCAGACAACTGATCATTGACTGCTAACAATTCATTTTTGGTCTGATCCAGAACGGTAATCATGGTCATCGCCCGTTGTTGAAAAAGGACACCAGCCTTATTTAGATGCATTTGCCGCTTTTCACGGTCAAACAACTTCACTCCCAATTCCTTTTCAAGTTCCATAATTTGACGTGATAACGTTGGCTGAGTGATGTGTAGGCGTTCAGCCGCTTGAGTGATATTATTCAGTTCAGCAACTGTTAAAAAATATTTTAAAACACGTGTTTGCATATTCTTCATCCTTCCGCTTCAAAATTATATCATCTATTCAATATTTGAATCAAACGAGATTATAAATAAGCATTTCACATTAAGATTGGACTTCCATATAATAAAGTCAACAAATTAATTGGAGGCATTAAACATGGCAAGAAATGAACAAGAAGTTAAAAATGATATGTTTGGCTTTGGTGACAAGAACGTTGCATTTGCAAAATACTTTATTGGTACCAGTTATCTTAACGGTTTAGTACCTGGAGATGAAAATATTGATGTTAACGTATCTAATGTTAACTTTGAACCTGGTTGCCGTAACAATTGGCACGTTCACCACGATGGTTTCCAAATCATCATGTGTACTGCTGGTGAAGGCTGGTATCAAGAAGAAGGCAAGCCTGCTCAATTACTGAAGCCCGGTGACGTGGTTGCAATTCATGAAGGCGTTAAGCATTGGCATGGTGCTACCAAAGATTCTTGGTTCTCACACATTGCTATCACTAAAGGAACCAGTGAATGGCTGGAACCAGTTGATGATGATTACTACAACACTTTAGGTTAATTGAAAGGAAGTTTTACCATGGCACAAAAACAAACTGCAGGTCGTGACCAATTAGGTGATTTTGCCCCTAAATTTGCTGAACTCAATGACGACGTATTATTCGGCCAAGTCTGGTCTCGTGAAAAAGAATTAAAGCCACGCGATAGAAGTATGATTACGGTAACTACCCTCATTACTAAGGGTGCCTTTGAACAACTGCCTTACCACATGCAAACAGCCAAGAAAAATGGCATTATAAAGGAAGAAATCGTTGAAGTCATTACTCAGTTGGCCTTCTATGTTGGTTGGCCAAACGCTTGGTCTGCATTTAACATTGCAAAGAAAGTATGGACTGACTAATTTTCAATTCCCCTTTTATCACAAAACCGCTGGTGTTTCCATCAAGTGAACACTAGCGGTTTTTAGTTATCATTTATTTTTTGCGGACTAGCTCTTGTTTCCAATGATTGAGGTGGCGTTTGGTAACCACGCACAATCCATCTAGCCCCAACTCATGCATCTTTTCGGTACATTGAATATCAACATGCGGATCAGATTGTGCATGTTGTTCACCCCAATAATTTAAATACCGTAAAGCAGCATATAAGTCCTCACCTTCGCTAGTCAATGAATATTCAACATGCGGAAGAATCACTGGCAGACTATGGCGTTCCACAATGCCAGCAGCTATTAAATCCTGAAGCTGCTCTGACAACACCTTTTGTGAAATTCCCAATTGCTTGCGTAGCTCACCAGTCCGCCAAGGATGACCGGCAAGCAAAAAAACGATGACTGCTTTCCACTTACCACTGAGAACACTAAGGGCATATTCGGCTCCTGTATTAAATTTATTTGTTTGATCCATAACTTCCCCAACTTTTTTCAATTAGCTGATCACTACTGATTTCAGTATTAATTACCATTCAGTAACTAGGTTACCAAAAAGTGATTACTTTTAATTAGTAAGTTAACTTTCTATACTTTAATTTTAATCATATCAAGGAGGAGTTACTATGACAAATCGAATTTTAATTCTCGGTGCAAGTGGCCATATCGCCCACTTTGCGATTGAAAAGTTATTAAAAAGCACGGATGATCATCTAGTTCTTTTTACTTGTCATCCGCAAAGCTTGGCAGAAATGGATCCCGAACGGACAACCATTTTTATGGGTGATACCTTAAGCCCTGATGATCTGGCACAGGTAATGGACAACGTAAATATCGTTTACGCTAATTTAAGCAATCCTGATATTCAGCAACAGGCTGCAAACATTGTTGCTGCGATGGATCAACACCAAATTAAACCACTAATTTAGATCTCATCCATTGGAATTTATGATGAAGTTCCTGGCAAATTTGGTGAATGGAACAACGCCATGCTCAGAAAAGGCGGCAAAAATTCCTACTTAGGAACCTATCGGGCTGCTGCTGATGTTATCGAGCAATCAGATCTGGACTATACAATTATCTGTCCAGCATGGTTAACCAATAAAGATGAGGTTATCTAAGAAACAACTGAAAAAGATGAACCGTTTAAAGGGACTGAAGTATCACGAAAGTCAATTGGCTATTTAGTAGCAGACATTACTCAAAATCTTCAAAAGTATGCCCATCGTTCAATTGGTGTTGATAAACCAGGAACTGATGGTGATAAACCAAGTTGGTATTAAAGCAAGGTTCTCGACTTATACAGGATAAAATTTTACAGCACAGTAGATAAATAGGGTCCAAGGGTTCGGAAATTCCGAACCCTTGGACCTTATTATGCTCGCATCCTTATTTATCAGAATGCTTTGTTAACATTTCATACACATAACTGGTCTCTTCTGGACGGTAGACCCCATGGAGAGTACCAACACGAGTAAAGTCGCTCTTCGTAATCAAGTGTTGCATTGCTTTGTTGTCTTCGTGCGTATCAATCCGAATGGACTTAATGTCTGTACGGTTGTTATTGATGTAGCTGATGACCTCTTGGAATAATTTTGAGGCATATCCTTGCCCAGCATGATCAGAATGAATGGCAACCCGGTGAATGGTCAAGTAATCTTCAGTTTCCATCAGCCATTCCCCATCCAGATTGTCATATGCATGGTCCGGTGAAGGTAAAATTGTAAAAGTACCTACAGTTTCATCGTCGTCGGAATGAACTAAGTAGGCAAACCCATTTTCCACGTCTTCTTTAACGTGTTGTGGATTCGGGTAGTCACCTTGCCATTGATCAATCCCTCTTTCGGCCAACTGATTGCGGCCATCCTTCAAAATTTCAACAATTCGCTCGTAATCCTTTAGTTGTGCTTTTTCAATGTGCATAATGCAACCCTCTTTCCTCAAGTTTTATTCAACAAAAAGCTATTCTACACAATTTTCAAACAAATCGCAATTACCTTACAAAAAGTAATATAATTTAAATAGCAATTTCAAGGAAGTGAAAAAAATGTCAAAAACAGCACGTCGTAGTATTACTGCGATTATCATCATTATTCTACTAGGAATCATTGGATTTGCTTGGCATCAACACGAAAAGGCCAACAAATTCGTCCAATCTACTACCCCCACCCTCTTTTTCCACGGTGGAGGTAGTAGCTACCATGCTGAAGAACACATGGTTAATGCTGCCAAGAAAGCTGGGGTAACCAAGACCATTCTTCGGGCCAACGTTGATAAAAACGGTAAGGTAACCCTTCACGGAACGATGCACAAAAATTCCATAAATCCGATTGTCGAAGTTAACTACGAAGATAATCGCCAGCTCGATTTCAACAAACATGGGGTTTGGGCAACCAACGTTGTCAAAGCATTGCAAAAACAATATGGCATTAAAAACATCAACATGGTTGGCCATTCATTAGGTAACATTTCAATTATTTACTACATGTTGCAAAATTCGCAAAATAAATCCATGCCAAAGTTACGCAAACAAGTTGATATGGCTGGTTACTTTGATGGGCTTGATTTTTCAGGCCTCCCAGACGAAATTCGTCAACCACAAGGACTGAAGCTCGACAAAAATGGCAAACCAAACAAAATGAATGCTACCTATCAGCAAATGACTAAGTTGCGTTCTATCTATCCTAAAAACCAAGTTCGGGTACTCAATATCATTGGTGACATTGGTGGTAAAACTGATGGGACCGTTACAAATGTATCTTCACTTAGCTTAAAGTGCCTGGTCGCTAGTCGTGCTAAATCATACCAAGTCAAAGTTTTCCATGGCAAACTAGCCCGGCACAGCAAGCTGCACAGTAATCCCGCTGTTGACAATGTTTTAATTAAATTCTTATGGGAAAAGTAAAATGAAGCTGAACATCTATCAACTCTACCAAAAAATGCTGAAAAACATGGGACAAACCGGTTGGTGGCCCGCCGATTCGAAAAATGAGATTATCTGTGAGGCCATTTTAATTCAGAATACCAATGCGGAGAATGCCGAACGAGCTGCGGCACAGTTACGAGACACCACTCAATACAGCAGCGACAAATTAATAAATTTGCCATTAGCTAAATTACAAGAATTAGTCCGACCGGCAGGGTTTTATAAAAACAAAAGTCGCAGTATTTATGAATTCTTCAAATGGTACCAGCAATTCGGCTTTAATGATCAAAAAGTTGTTCACCATTATGGTAAACAACTTCGCTCAAATTTATTAAAATTACGAGGGATTGGCAATGAAACTGCAGACGTTTTGTTAACGTACGTCTTTGATCAGCCAACATTTGTCAGCGATAAATATGCACGAACGCTTTTTACCCATTTAGGAATTCAAAATTTAACAGATTACACCTCACTTGCTGATCAGTGTCGGCTTGGCGATGAATTCTCTATCAAGGATGCTCAAGAATTTCACGGTCTTATTGATGAATTTGGTAAGCAATATCTTCGTCGTAAAGATCACTTTGAAGATAGTTTTTTGAATGGTGACCAGCTAATTCTTTGAAATGGTGCTCATCATTTGGTAATAATTCTTATACAACGCAGTAAATTTGCCATGGTTAGTTGTTACTAGCCATGGTTTTTGTCTACCACAAAAATGTAAAATTACAGTATTTTTCATTACCCAATCCAAGGTACATTTACCCATGCTAATGGTTTCGTAAATGCGCAGGTTACGTACATCAAAATTATAAAGTTCATCTGGCACTGAACGAATATATTTACCATACAAAGCGTTTAAAACATCTTGATCTGGCAATAGTAAAATATGATCACGGATGTAGTTAAAAATATCTGTTGGTTCCACGCGTTGCCGAATTTCATCAAGATTCATCAGCAACACTCCTGAATTGTAATAACCATCCGCATCAAAATTCTGCAAACGGATCTTATTAATGACATCAGTAGCGTTAGTTAAATTTGTGTGGATTGCCGAAGCATACATGTACCCTGAAAGGTCCACATTGTAAAGCGGCATCAAATCATTAATACACAATAAATCGGCGTCTAAGTATAAAATACGGTGTAGATCTTGTGGTAAATAACGGTGTGCTAACAAACGATAATAA
>NZ_JACJKU010000056.1 GCF_016901675.1 Limosilactobacillus coleohominis | reverse complement strand
GGTGGCTTAATTCGAGACCAATGAAATGTTTAAATTGGCAAACACCAATTGAAGTCTTTTTTAGAAACTTACATGATAATTGTTAACTTATTTCTTGCAATCTGCCATAATTAAAAAGGCTATTACTTGACAAACCAAGTGAATAAATTAGGGCAACCAACATGGAGGAAAATCATGGTTCAATTACTCTTTGATGATCGCTTAATAGATCAACTACCAATGAATAAATATAAATTAGCAAATCAGTCTTTCAAAAAATGGTCACTGGCACCAGTGAAAATTGGTCAGCAGCATTTGTATCTTTATGTTGAAGAGAAAACAGGAATGCCAATTTTTTCTGATCAACTTGGCCAAGATCAATTTTCAATATTATACTCAAATTTAGTAGAAACTTTGGGCTTTTTGACAGCTAAACAAAATGAATGGTTACTAGACGAAATTGATTTTACATCAGTGTACTACCGTTATTTACAACCATTGACTAATCCGTTTTTACCACAATACGAAAAATTCATTGAACAACATCAAAAAGAATTCATTAAGGCTGCACAGCAAGATAATGATGTAGCACGGAACGTAACTTTATTAAAGTTAACTAGTAAGTTACTAAAAGAAATGAATTTATACGATAAAGTTTTAGCTAGCTTTGTTCAAAATGTAAACTTTCTTAGGCCTCAAAAAACTCACCGACCAAAAGCTAATGCCAAATATGTTATTTATCAACCTAATTTTGATGATCCGCGTTATTGGCAAGAAAGTGTTAAAGATGAACTTACGGATGATGACCAGAACATTATAAGAATACGTAAAAACAATCAAAGAATGATTGATCAGTTTTTAAAGAGTGAGATTGGACAGGACGTTGAAAATCAAAAACAAGGTCAGAAAATACTAGAGGACTATTTAAATAACTTCTTGGTGAAACAGCAAGGAGAGGTCATTACCACTAATTTAGCTTCTTTTAACCTTTACATGACTACTGTCGATGACCATGACGGATTGATTAGATATACGCTGACAGATTTTTATGAATTCTTAAGTCAAGCAGGAATTCTCACATTAGCAGATGTTCGAACAGTTAACAGCGAAGCAGATAATGACTTTACTGTTTTGGATGCACAACCATTACCAGGAGATAAAGAGGAATTTCACAAGCTTCTCTCATTCCAATTACACGATCCCGAATTTTTTGAAGAAGCACAAGAGCTAATTAAAAATGGTGACCTTCCTGCTTCCTATCAGGATATATTGGATGATGTTCGTCAGAAATATGCTAATTCAAATTCTACTGACAAGATCAAATTATCACGGATTAGCCAGTATTATCATTTACATAGTGAATTAGTGGGATTTCAGCCAAAAATGACGCGTGATTTTGTAATTAGTGGTGATCAATCAATTTCAGAAATGGCAGAGTTGCTGATTGTGATGTTTGGCGGGACCTTATATCATCTATATAATGTTGAAAACCCAGTTTCCAAGACCACTTACGAATTGCAAACTGAGGACGATGGTGCTATGGACCTGTTTATGGGTTCCAATAGTTATAATATAGTGGATGCTGAACAAGCAACGGTATCACTACTAAACGATGACGATGAGTTACGAGTGAATTATGATTTTGGTGACGGTTGGGAGTTTAAACTGACCATTCAGAATATTACAGCTTTTGATTCATTAGGGACACCGCGGATTACTGATGCTGTAGGTTACGGGATTATTGAAGACATCGGTGGCCCTACTGGTTTGACCGAGTATTATCAAGAATTTAAAAATGGTGACGTAGATCCATATTTCAAAGAATTATTAGATGGTCATTTGGTGGACTTAGGAATTGTCGACATTAATAGAATTAATACAATGGTGCGGGCATATCTTTCTAATAATATCTGATTGCTTTGTTCATAAATAACAATCAAAGCCACTCAAAAAGAAGGGTGCCGACAATCCCTAAATTGAAAGGATTGTCAGCGCCCTTTTTGAATTATGATAGTAATATAGTATTGATAATTAATCGTTTATTAAGTCACAGTAAGGAGGATGGAAGGATGGCTGAGCAATTAAAATGGTTTAAGGACGATACTCTTCATCAAAAATATTACCCGGGAAATAAATTGTATAAACATTATCAAGATGATGTGTGGGGAATTCCACCTCATAATGATCGTAGCATTTTTGAACAATATACAATTGGAATGTTTGCAGCCGGCTTGAGCTGGAATGCTTCCTTTTTAAAATACCCTGAATTAACTAAGGCATACCATAATTGGGACTTCGGCCGAATCGCTAAAATGGGTGATGATGAGGTTAAGGCGATGCTTGATAATCCTAAACTTATTCGCAATGAACGTAAAATCCGTGCAACCATCAGTAATGCAGAAACGGTTATAAAATTGCAGGATAAATATGGATCTTTGGATAATTATTTTTGGCAACAAATGGATTATTTTCAGTGGCGTTTTCGAGTGCCAACCATCAGCTCCCTGGGTACTACAATCCCATTGGGTGACAAAATCGCCAAACAAATGAAGAAAGATGGCTTTAAATACGCTGGCCCAGTTTCCGCCTACTCATTTATTGTTTCAATTGGGCTAATTAACGCACGATTAGATGGTAAAGGATTTGAAGATGATCCAAAGTCACTAATTAAGCCGTACTCTGAACAGGGGCAAAATACTTTTAATGTTTAAATGACTCATGCATATTTTTTTGAAAATTCCGATTTAATCATCTTTGGCAGGGGGGGGTAAGTGAAACTTGTTTAGTCGCAACTTCACCAATAAAGTTTTGGTCGTGTTCAATGAATAATATCGGTGGTTGATATTCCTTAATTAAGGCGATTAACTGTTCTTGATTATAAGTATCTAGATAATTGAGTGGTTCATCCCAAATATAGAGTTGTGCAGGTTCGACCAATGACTTGGCTAACTCAACCCGCTTTTGTTGTCCCATACTCATCCGCTCAATCGGGATATTAAATGTTTGCCGTTTAAACCCTAGTTTAAAGAGGGTGTTCAGTAATTGCTCATAGTCAAGCTGGTGATTGTTTGCAAATTCTCTTAACAAGCCATGGTTGCTAGAGTAATCTTGGCGGACTAAGCTGATCTGGAGCTTATTAGCTATGTCAATTTGACCAGAAATATTGCCTGGGAAATCGCCACAGATTGCTTTAATTAAACTGGATTTACCTATTCCATTATTACCAACTAATGCTACTTGTTCATGACTTTTCAATGTAAAACTAACTGGTTGGAACAGTTGTCGATAGTAGGAAAGCGATACTTCTTTGGCTGTTATTAATGACTTATGAAGGGAAGTCCGGTAGTTAAGCTCAAGACTAGCAATCTGTTCGCGTTCGTTTATTAATGCTTCTTTTTCATGAATAGTTTCATTCATCCGCTTATTCATTATGGTGGACTTTTTCATCATTTTAGCGGCTTTAGCACCGATAAATCCTTTATCAGCATGAGCGTTGTTTTTCTTTTCACTCTCTGCTTGTTGTGCCCATTGCTGGCGTTGCTGTTGTTTTTGTTTAAGCTGTTTAATTTCACTTTTAAGCTGCTGGTTCACTATCAGAGCCTCTTGATCACGGCGTCGCTTCTGTTGGAAATACGTTGAATAGTTACCGTGTTCTAAAACTAATTGATGTTGTTCGATCACTAAGCAATGATCAATAACATGATCTAGAAAATTGCGATCATGACTGGTAATAATAAAGCCAGTCTTTTTAGTTTTTAAATAGTTAGCAAGTTGTTGTCGGCTGGCTTGATCAAGATGATTAGTTGGTTCATCGAGTAACAAATAATATCCATCCAGTGCGAATAAACTCGCTAATTGCAATTTTGTTTTCTCACCACCGCTTAACGATTTATATGGCTGATAAAGAATATCTAAGTTGGTGTGTAATAGATTTAATTCCCGTTCAACCTTCCATTGTTCATCTTGTAGAACTGGTAAGGCATAATAGATTTCACCAATCGCATAATTAGTTACTTCAGGTTCAATTGAGAGGGGAAAACTAGCAAAATTAAGATTACATTGAATCTTGCCAGTATAATCTAGTTGGTTTTGGAAAATCTTCATTAATGTTGTCTTTCCACGGCCGTTTCGCCCTAATAAGCCTAGTTTCCAACTGCTTTCTATGTCTAGGTTGCAATTATCAAAAAGGGCGTTTTGGCCTGGATAAGCAAAAGTCATATTTTTAATAATAATTGGTTCCATATTTATCACGCTCCATTCAATCATTTAGTCGAAGTAACGCTTAGGAGCCGTCTACTACTCAATTATTGGCAGAAAAAAAGGTCTACCGCAGACGGGTAGGCCAAGAGAGTGAATACAGCATTCACTTTTATTTAGTGATCTTCGCATTGAATTTAAATTCTACCCATAAAGGAGTGTGTGACCGCGTAATAAGGTCAAGGTTCCTAGTTAAAATGTGCAGAATTAAAATAACAATGGATGATTCCTCCTCAAAATTTGTGATTTTACTTTAGCATTTAAATATAATTACGTCAACTAGCACGATATTATTGTTTAATCATTAAGCGCTCAATCAAAGCTTTTTGGCCTGGATAAGCTTTCTCTAATTGATCAACTTTTGGAATCAGTAATTCTCCAGAAGTATTGTCTGGGAATGTAATGCTGATTTGTGAAAACCCGGTTTTACCACCTTTATGTGTTTCCATTGCAATAAAGGTTCCGGCTTCAACATAAAAACCGTGAACTTCATTTTTACGTTTGTTGAGTCCCAGTTTAACGGAGTGGTAATGACCATCTTGTGTAAAGCAATGGACAGTTACGGGATCACCATATGTGTACATGATTGCACGACCGTATTGCACCATGTGGAGATGTGAAGGGTGTGCTGGGTCAATCGTCGTGTACATTACCAACTCTCCAGGACGATATCCGCGGTTAACGGTGTAGGAAGGGTAAAAGTTTTTCATCATCTCGTCCTGTTGTTTCTGTTGTTCTGGAGTTGGCTTTGGAGCTGGTTTAGTAGGGCCTTGAGTTTGCAAGTCTCCAGTTCCAGTGATTAGGGCATCAAATGCTTCAGAAATTGTTGAAGAGAAACCAATTGAGCGTTCTCCAATCACATTAGGAATATTTAATTGGCCCTTATTGATGGTGATGTAATGGCTTTGAGCATTACCAGCAACCAATTGCATACTTGGTTCTTTGATCATTCTGTTTTGTGGACCGATTCCCAATTCTAACACCAGAATCTTTTGATCTTGGTATTTGTTGACAAAGTTAGCAAATCCTTCTACCTGAGTTTGATCCATCTTAAATAAGTCGCCGGGAATATTGAGTGCTAATGGGGAACCACAATCACCACAAGTTGGCAGGTCTTGTTCTGTTAACGTCCCGTTTTGATCCTTAAGATAAATCTCATGCAAAACGTCCTTTAAATCTACCAAGGAGTGTTCCTTAGGATGAGTAGTACATACCCCAGTTTGCCAATTGCCTTCAACTTCAAGGTAATTTTCGAAACCAGCAAGCGCGAAGTGGTGGTCAATGTTTGATGTCCAAATAAAATGAGGCTTACCATCTACAATTTGTTTTAGTTGGTCCATCAGTTCACCAGGTTGGTAGTTGTAATTATAAAATTCAGCAATTTTAGCATAAACTCGCCAACGATCTAATTCGTTTGGATATTGGTATCCTAAAGCCCCTAGCAAACTTGGAAGATTGTATTTTTCCACTAGGTCGCCTAATACGGTTACTAATTTTTGATCATTAGCAAATAGGTTTAAACCTTCAGAAATTGAAAAACCGTTACTTGCAGTTATTAAGATTGCATCCGCATCGTTTAACCATTTTTGTGCAGTTTTGATTGAGTTAGCCATTTTGTCCTCCTTGGATTTGTTGTGCAATTTGCTTCAAGGCTTCTTCGGTGTCACTTTGAATTAACAACGAGCGGTCAGCAATCGCTGGGTTAGTTAAAGCATCCTTCGGGTTAAAGTTTATATAGAAGGAATTTGGTAGGTAATTAGTCATTTCCCAGAATGGTTGTTGGATAAACATTGGAGTCATCCATCCAACCCCGATTTCTATAAACAGAATCTTCTTGTTTCTATACTTGCCAAGGAACCGATTTGCTTTATCGTATTCTTCATAGTATTTTTGGTCTTCTAAGAATTCGGGACCACGAACCCATGGAATGAGTGGGGAACCATCGACTTCACTTTTTGGCATGAACTCTTTAGCAAGCCGGTTGTTTTCAATCTTAGGAATTAATTCATCAAGGTAACTCTGAATAGGATATAGGTGTTTATCAGTATCAGTGTTTTTGCTTTGGAAAAAGCCCCAAGAACCCTGGATTTCGCTAACGCGTTCGTCTGGGAAAAACTTTTTGAAAAGCATATCCTGATTAGTTGTAATGATGTGGAAAGGCTTGTCTTTAACGATTGTTTTCACGTAGTCATAAACATCGTTTTGCGGTGGAATGGTGGAAACCATCTTTAGCATCTTCAAAAGATAGGCCCAACGTTCTTCTTGAGAATCAAAACGGTTGTAAAATCCTTTAAAGATTCCTTCAAAATGGTACTTTTCGTAAAAGTCTTTCATATACTTCATAAATAAAGGACTGGCTTCGTACCAGAAATCCATTCCAGCAGCGTTTGACATTCCGGATCCAGCACCAATGATAATTGCATCAGCTTCTTGAATATGTTTTGCTACATTATCAATTTTATTCATATCTTTGCTCCTTATTAATCGACACTCTGTAGTTTTATGGATACAGTGTTGTTAAATGTTATAATTGATTGTAGCGAGCTTCATGAACGGAATTAATAACAACTTAGAATCGGTTGTCTGATTATGGACAGCACTGAACAAGTTGTCCATAATTTTTGGTAAAATGACTTTGTTCATAAAAATTATTAAAGGATTGTGATAATTATGGCTAATGGAGAAAGAAAACAAGATCGCCGAACGCTATACACGATTAACACTATCAAGGATAGTTTTTTGAAATTAATTCAGAAGATGCCGTTTTCCAAAATCACGGTTACGAATCTTTGCCAAGCTGCTGATATCAGCCGGTCAACTTTTTATTTACACTTTGAATCAATTAACGATGTCTTAAATGCAGTCTTAGATGACGCCATTATGGCAGCATCTCCAGCTGATTTAGCAACTGATGCAATGGGCATTGACTATTTAAAGGATAACGAATCTTTAATCCCAACATGCCAGCATGTAGGTGCTAATTCAAAGTATCGTCAGTTGTTGCTGGATCCTGATCTCTCCGAATACATTGTTGGACGGATTATGGTTCATGAACGCGATCGCGTAATTCCACTAATTCAACAAAAAACGGGATTATCGAAAAAAGATGCTGAAACGTTATTCTTGTACAATTTACACGGTTCTTTTGCGGTTAATCGTGCGAACCGATTCCAAAAAAACGAAGCATGGAATCACGATGTTCAACTTTTAAATAGTTTTACTTTGAATGGTTATAATACCCTGAAATCAAAATAAAACGCTCCTTACTAAACTAAGTTAGTAAAGAACGTTTTGGTGTAATGTTTGACAAGGTTGTCACTTGTTGTTAAAATTTAAACTAGTTTAATAGATGTTCCACCGGGAACAATGAGATAGTAATACTTTTCCATTAGGTCATAGAAGGAAGGGTGTTGCTATCTTTTTTATTTATAAGGAGGAATTTGTAATGCAATGGGTATACTTAATTTTTGCTGGTTTGTTAGAGTGCGTATGGTCCACAACGATGAAATTAAGTAATGGTTTTTCACATTTATGGTGGTCAATTGCGACAATTATTGGGTTAGTACTTAGCTTTTTATTTTTAGCATTATCTTTAAAGCGACTTGATCTTTCACTAGCATACCCGATTTGGACCGGAATTGGTGCAGTTGGGTCGATTCTAGTTGGTTTGATCCTGTTTCACGATCAAATTAGCCCGTTGACTTGGTTGTTTATTGCTCTTCTAATCATTGGAATCATCGGTATTAAGGTTACTAGTTAATGTATATTAATAATCTTCTAAAATCATTTTTACATGAGGAGTGGATTCATGAATGAATGGCTCACCGCTGGTTTTAAATCCAAAGTGCTTATAATAACCGACAACTTGTTCCTGGGCCAAAATAACAATCGGCTTTGAACCGAGTTGACGACACGCTTCTATAATATGGTGCATTAAAGCGGTAGCTAGTCCTGTATGGCGAGCCGATTTAGCAACGACAACACGACCAAAGACAATGTGATCATCAACTAGAAAAACTCGTGCGTATGCATCGACTTGGTTTTGATCGTTGAGATGGTAGACATGTAAAGCATGCAAATCATCATCGTCCAGTTCTGGGTAGATTCGTGATTGTTCTACCACAAAAGTATCAATGCACAATTTTAAACTGGCGAACGCCTTTATTATTAGTGTAGTTAATTTAATTTCAAAACTCAAGAACAGATTATGTAACCTGTCTATTTATGGACGGTTGTCAAAATTTGTTGTTAACTTTTAAAGGAGAACCATAATGGCAAATGTTCGTAAAACAGATCGAAGAACTGTATATACTTTGAATGTAATTCAACAAGCCTTTTTAAAATTAATTGATCAGCAACCATTTGCTAAGGTTACGGTTGCACAGTTATGCCGGGAAGCCGATATTACGCGGTCGACATTTTATTTACACTACTCGAATTTAAATGAAGTGTTAGATGCAGTTCTGGATCAAGCGTTGCTGGCGAATCAAGACATGACTTTTGACGCGGATCCGGATGATACTTCTCTTGTTTCTGCTTGTCAAAGGATTGCAGGGGCACCAAAATACCGGCGTTTATTGATGGATCCCGATCTAAGTGAATATATTATTGGACGAATTGCACAACACGAGCATGATCGGATTGTTCCGAAAATAGTGCAACGAACTGGCTTATCAGAACAAGCTGCAACCAGCCTGTTCATCTACATGATTCACGGCTCATTTGCGATTAATCAGCGTCACCATTTTACGAAAACGCCTGAGTAGTTTGCAGACATTAAAATGTTACAGAATTTTATTGATGCAGGTTATGGTGATTTTCATAAGGGTTAAAATTAATTCCAGGAAACTTGATAGGACGGCGAAATAGCGATGACTAAAATCGATGAACAATTTATGCGTGATGTATTAAATATCGTTGATATTATTCCATTCGGCAGAGTCGCCACATATGGGCAAATTGCCAAATTAATTGGTCTCCCGCGGAATGCACGGCTAGTTGGCAAAGCTCTCGGCAAATCTGGTGGTTATGGTAAACACCCTTGTCACCGTGTTGTAACAGCAACCGGACGGCTCGTTCCTGGCTGGTTTGACCAACGTCCAATGTTATTGGCAGAAAATGTCCCATTTAAAGACGACAATCATGTTGCGATTAAAAAGTGTCAATGGCAAGGAATTTAATTAACAAACATGACAGCAAAGTAGTACGATAAAGGTGTAGAAAACGCTTACATAATTTATCACAAAATACGAAATGGGGGATTGTCATGTTATCATCACAAACACAATTTGTTGATTTGCCAAATGGTAATCATGTCTGGACACGACGAATTGGTCATAGTCCACGAAAATTGATGTTATTACATAACAGTACTGAAATGCCGTGGCAATATTTAACAACGTTTACTAATTTTGCAAGGCAAAATGATATTGAAATTATATTAGTTGAAATGTTAGGCTCATACCTTTCAGACCAACCTGAAACTGACCGAATGCCAAGTGTAGCTGAGCGGATGTCTGAAATACAACATGTCGTAGCTCACTATCGGTTGGATAAATTTGCAATTCACGGGATTGCTGATACGACAAGCCTGGCCAGGGAAAATGTTAAAGATCATGCCAATGCCCGGCGACTATTAACAGATCAGGATGAGTTAGCATCTGCACGAGCAACCGAAGTTTTGGGTAATTTTGATAATCCAGACTATCTGAATATGTTGAGAACGCGGTTACGTTATACTGTTACTGTTTAGAAATAATTTTTAAAAGGACTGCGATCTAATAAGTAGGTCGCAGTCCTTTTTAGTACTGAATGTGATATATTATAGAAAATTTTGCTGAGGATGGTGAATGATTGTGCGGGTCGCGTTTGGTAGTGATAATCATTTAGATGTGAATCAGGTTTCAGTTGAAGAAACCTTGCATCAACAAGCCAAGTGGTTAAATGAGCACCATGTTCAAGCATATATTCATGGCGGTGATCTTTTTAACGACTTCAGCCAAACTAGGAAGTATATGTATCAATTAGAACATCAGTTAACGGG
>NZ_JACJKU010000055.1 GCF_016901675.1 Limosilactobacillus coleohominis | reverse complement strand
GGCTATCGGAATTTCACAACTTTTAAAACACGAATCTACTTGATTATTAATCATAAAATTACAGTAAAATAAAAGAGTCACATACCCTAAAAGTATGTAACTCGTAAAAATATACCAATTTAGCGAAAATTTCACGATTTTGTTAAACCAACACTAAATGATGTAGAGCCGAATTTTGAAGTCATAACAATCAACTAGCCTCTAATAGTACAATAAAATCGCCAACCAGAGATCATGTCTCCAATCAACGATTTACTCAACAGTTTGATTAGCACTTCACCGTTAATTATCGGTTTTAAGTCGGAAATACAAGATTCGAACTTGCGACCTCTGCGTCCCGAACGCAGCGCTCTACCAAGCTGAGCTAATTTCCGAAACTCATCTTACAAAAGAAGCGCAGCAAACATTCTTAAAAGAATTCTGCCACGCTTACTAAGATGAATGCACCCAGCAGGAGTCGAACCTGCAACCTTCTGATTCGTAGTCAGACACTCTATCCAATTGCGCTATGGGTGCAAAAAAGCGGAAGACGGGATTCGAACCCGCGACCCCCACCATGGCAAGGTGATGTTCTACCACTGAACTACTTCCGCAAAAGCTTATTAAGTTATTTTGTTGAATCCCTTCAACAGTGTTTAATAATACTAGTTTTATTAGTCCGCGTCAATATTAAAAAGTAAAAAAATCATTTTTATTTTCATCAACATAAAAAGCGATAACGAAAAATCGTTAACGCTTTTTTCCATAATGCGGATAAGAGGATTCGAACCTCCACGCCATAAAGACACAAGAACCTAAATCTTGCGCGTCTGCCAGTTCCGCCATATCCGCATCAATGGAGGATACAGGGCTCGAACCTGTGACCTCCTGCTTGTAAGGCAGATGCTCTCCCAACTGAGCTAATCCTCCATAAACTAACTTAAATAAGTTTAAGCTAGTTAATTTTGATTGTCAATAACTATTTTAAGTTCAGACTCTCTAATTTTTGATCGATTTGACGGAGAACATCACTAGCTGCCTGATCATCCTCCACAAAATCATACTTATCGCCATCTATGACCATCTTAGGGCTTAAGTCATATTGGTCATACCATTTTTGATAGCGTTCATTCAATTCTTTATAGTAATTATAAAGACTTGGGTCTTTATCGATCTGTTCAAATGAACGTCCCCGCTTTTTAATTCGATCAAGCATTGTATCAAAAGATACTTGAATATGAATTAACAAATTAGGCGCTTTTTGGTGCTGTTCATCCGGCAATTCTTCCATCATGTTATTCAATAATGAAGTATAGATGTTTGATTCAGTTTGGGTTGCCCGACCTAAGTCTGCATTCAGCTTAAATAGCAAAGAATCCTCAAAGATCGAACGATCCAAAACATTCAAGTCGTTGTCAAAAGAACCTTTAATTTCATCTAAACGGCGATTTAAAAAGTAAATCTGCAATAAAAAGCCATATTTTTGAGGGTTCTTATAAAACAACGGTAAAATCGGATTATCATCAACCGATTCAAAAAACGGCTGACTGTTTAAATGCTGTGATAATAGTTTAGTTAAGCTTGTCTTGCCTGCTCCGATTGTTCCGGCTAAAACGATCATAATTTAATACCCCTCAACTCTTTTTGCTTAAAGCGACAAAATACATTGTATCATTAAATCTCTCCGCCTGTTGATATATCTTTCAAGAAAATCCAATTAAAAGTCATTAATCCTTTATACAATGCGGATTAATCGAAAATAAAAAAGTTCGACACTGATTAGCCGAACTTAATAGCAAACAAACTATTGATCTGAAGCCTCGTAGCTTTCACCCTTAGTTTTACGCGATAAATCAACTTGATCTAACGGAATTAAATGACTACCATACCGTAATTTATAGTACAAATAAAGAATAATGAAAATTGGAATCGTCATGTAAGTAACGGCAATACTTTGCCAATCCAACTTAACAAATGCATCCAAGTTTTGACATAAAATAACGACTACACATAAAATGAGCGCAAAAATAGGGCCAAACGGGAACAATGTCGCATGATATTTCAATTCACTAACATCATGACCTTGCTTAATGAATGCTCGTCTAAAACGGTAATGACTAATTGCAATCCCTAACCAAGCAATAAATCCTGATAAACCGGAAGCACCAATTAAGTAATTATATGCTTGGGGACCAATGAATTGTGTAAACCAAATCAAGAGACCTATCACCGTAGTTCCAACTAAACTATAAATTGGAATTCCTCGTTTATTAACATAGCCAAACATCCGCCAAGCGAATCCTTCCCGTGCCTGTGAAAACAGCATTCGGGTTGAAGCATACATCCATGAGTTTGCTGATGACAAAACTGCAACTAGGATAACGGTGTTCATAACACTGGCAGCTGCAGCTAGTCCCGCCCGCTTAAAGACCAACGTGAATGGACTAGTAACAACATCAGTAACGTTTGAACTTAGTAGGTTCTTGTCTGTGTAAGGCAAAATACATGCAATTACAAAAATCGTACAAATATAGAACAATAAGATTCTCCAGAATGTTGATTTGATGGCTTCTGGAACACTCTTCTCTGGATTTTCTGATTCACCAGCAGCAATCCCAATCATTTCCGTCCCTTGGAAAGAGAATCCAGCTACTAAGAAGACATTCACAATTCCGGAAATTCCATGAACAAACGGTGCTTTTTTGTAAGTAAAGTTTTGTAAATCAACTGGGCCACGGCCACCCATGATTCCCAAAATAACTAAAACACCAACAATCAAAAATACAATTACTGTAATAACCTTTACTAACGCCAGCCAGAATTCAGTTTCACCATATGACTTAACTGACAAGTAGTTAATCAAGAATATTAAAGCAAAAGTAATCGCACTAAATACCCATGATGGTATATGTGGAAACCAAAAGTTCATGACTAATCCAACCGTAGTTGCTTCCACTGGTACAGTAATCGCACAATTCAACCAATAGTTCCAGCCTAGTGCAAAACCTAATGCTGGACTAACAAACTTACTTGCATAGGCTGCAAATGACCCAGTTAACGGAATGTAAGTTGCCATTTCTGCCAAGCTGGTCATCAAAAAGTAAACCATAATTCCCATGACAGTGTAGGCAATCAATGCTCCTCCGGGACCTGCAGAAGTAATTGCCGACCCACTTGCAATAAATAAACCGGTCCCAATGGAACCTCCTAGGGCAATCATTGACAGGTGCCGTGTTTTCAGTGATCGTTGCATTTGTCCTGTCTGCTCTTTTTCTTTTGCCACATTAATCCTCCAATCTAAAAAACCTTCCCTTGAGCGCACTCAAAAGAAGACCATTATTAATCGGAATCTTTGAAGCGCTCCGTAAGTATTCTTACGACAGTCCGTACCCTTTCGGATAACGTCCCAACCAGCGCCAGGGTAAACTAACGTTGATTTCGGCACAAGCCCCTTTTCTCCATCCGTTTGTCTTTACCAACCATAAATGAAGTACTGATGGCTTGTGCAACCTCTTCTTATATGTAACAAACAATATTATACATGAATTCAGAAAACTAACAAGTTTTATCTTAACCATCGATAAGTTAATTGTTCCTGATTATGAGAAATCAGCTTGAAATTATTATTAAGTAAAACATGTTGTGAAGGCAAATTAGTTACCGCAACTTCTGCGTATAAACAGCAATATGAGGTCATTGATAAAAATTGTTTGAGTGCCATTGTCATGATGTGTTGTCCCTGAAAGTTTTTATGGAGAAAATATCCTAGCTCTGATCCGTCAAGATATGGAAAACAGGCAATTCCCCCGATTAACTTTGACCGAACCCAAATACCATAAAAGTCATCCTGTTGTAACCAATTTTGGACTGCCCATTGTTGGGTTGATTCATCCGCCATTAGCCGAAGTCCCGCTTCTTGCGCTGCGGGACTTGTCTGCAATAATTTCAAGAGTTCCTTTTGATCCGTCATTTTTAATTGACGGACACAAACCGCTAATTTTGATTGTTCATGATTTTTCATTATATAATTACCTAAATATTCTATTTGAGAGGATTCATTACCATGAAGATTGAAACCATTTCGTTAGCTGATCAAGATCACTTTACAAATGCAACTCTGACGGCATACCTGCAAACGCCAACGCCAAAAAGCCCTTGGCAAGAATTTCCTCCATTAATTATTGTACCAGGTGGCTCAATGACACACATTACCACCGAAGAAAGTGAAAAAACTGCCATTGCTTTTGCTACCAAAGGATACCAGACGTTTATTCTTCGCTATACTTTTATCAATGAGCATTCCCCGCTTTATCCCCAACCATTAATTGATTTAAGTCTTGCAGTGCAAGCCGTTAAGGCCCATCGTCAACAATGGCATCTAAGTAGCCGGTTGTTTATATTGGGCTTCTCTGCAGGCGGGCATATAGCTGCATTATACAATGACTACTGGTCCACTGATTGGCTCGCCGATTTAACTGGAATTAATACCGATATTCTTCAGCCAACAAAGATCATCTTAGGATACCCAGTAATTGATCTCGATGCTGGATTTCCAACTTCACCAACCGTTATTGAAAAATGGACTGATGACCCCAATCGGTATCAGGCTAGCAAGCACGTCAACGATTCGAACGTTCCAACTTTTATCTGGCACACGATGGATGACCCGATGGTGCCAGTTCAAAATTCTATCAATTATTCATTAGCGCTAAAACGTCACCATATTTCCCAGGAAATACATTTATTTACTCATGGGCCTCATGGAATGGATATTGCTAATAAATTAGTTGCTCATCATAAAGATGGCAGTCAACCACATGTTGCTCATTGGGTCACTCTCGCTGATGAATGGTTACAAGAATACTAAATTGCACTAGTCCTATATATGCTAGAAAGCACAGTATGATACACAAATGGGTCCAAGCATTCGGTAATTTCGAAAGCTTGGACCCTATTCTTGTTTACGAGGTTCAAAACGAACTTCTGTCACGTTCCCTTGTTTAATAATATGAATGGTGAACGATTCTCCAACCACTAATTCGTGGTGCAATTGCCACATACAAATATTCAGCAATCTGAACCCATGTGTAGGCTAACAACATTGCACCGATTGTATCAAATGGATAGTGAGCTAATAAGTAAACTCTTGATACCGCCAGCAGTGCAATAAAAACAATCAGTAGCAACTGGCAAATCACTCGCAGAGCAGCACTTCTAAATAAAGGAATTACAACTAAGAAGAGCACCGCTGCAACCAAGAAAAAGCCTAATACGTGGCCACTTGGAAAACTATAACCATTATCTTTAGCCATGTGTTGAGCTGGACGTGCTCGCTTAATAATGTGTTTAACGACAAAGCCAATCACATCTCCACTCAGAACTGTACAAATTGCCCATAATGCAGGAATCTTATATTTAAAGCCCCACAAGAAAAAGGCAATAATCAATGTCCATAAAATATCCATTTTAGGACTGCCCAAGAAGCTAATGATAATCATGAGTGTCCGCCCACCAGTATGAACATTAGGATGTGAGCTGGCAAATAATGCTTGCAAAACAGTATCAATTGTTCCACTTAACATTGAATTTTTATAAATCATAGCTGCAACGACAATGAAAAGTACCCCACTCACAACTAGGCGTTTCCATCGTCCAGAATCTTTTTCAATTATCATAAATTCGTCTCCTGTTGGATTAGTCTTGTTGAGTATAACACAAATTAATCACCGTCATGTAGTGATTAATTGAATCATTACCGATTTTTCCATTTTTTAGGACGATAATGGAGGGCAGCATTAATCACATCACCAAGCCCAAAGCCAAGGGTAATTGCTCCAGCAATAACTATCACCTGGTACAAATATGACACTGCCGTCCCATAATTTCCTAAAACAAAGTTCCGAACAACTTGATATGACTGGCCACCAGGAACAAAGGATACTAATGCGGGAACGTTGAAAATAATCATTGGTAAACGAAATTTACGGGCCGCCATTAAGCTTAATATTGAAATCATAATAGCTGCCAACAAATTACTCATCGCTAAGCCAAAGTGCAATTGATAATACATAATCACATATAGGATCCAGACCAAGCCACCAATAATTCCACCAGGAATGTACGCTCGTTTAGGGATGTTCATCAATACACCGAAACAAATGGTAGAGATATCAGCTAAAATAAATTCCATTGCTAAATGCCAAATCACCCTGCCACCTCCTATGCATAACGTAATACAATTACAATCGCACAACCAATCGCCATTGCGGTAATGATTGCTTCTAATGCTCTTGTAGGGCCACTGATTAAATTACCGGAAACCAGGTCCCGCGCTGCGTTAGTTAACGGAACACCAGGAACCAGTGGCATCACACTACCAATAATGATGTCGTTAAGGTTACTAGTCCAGCCTAATTTAGTAGTTAAAATAGCTAATACCCCAATCAACAGCGAAGAGACAAATTCTCCCATATATTTAACCTTAAACTTCCATAATAGGTACAAATATAACCAGTAACATGAGCCACCAATAATAAAGGCAGCCCAACTGTCACGGACATCACCAGTAAACACAATCATTAGTGATAAACTCAGCACCGCTGCCCCAAGGCATTGTGTCAATATTGATAATTGAGGAGTTCCTTTATCAACCCGTTTTAATTGATTATACATTTCACTAAGGGTGATTTCTTTCGTTGCAAACTGTCGTGAAATCTCATTGACCCGTGCTACCTTACTGAGGTCATTATGACGAGCCCGAATATCAACTGCTTGTGCATTTGGTTGGTGCTCAGCAGACACTACGATCCCGGTAACAGTAGTAAAGGCTTGAAAAGAATGTAACCCAGCGTTTTCAGCAATTCGGTACATTGTATCGTTGACACGTTCCATATTAGCACCATTTTCAATTAACAACTGCCCTGCCAGAAGTGAACAATTCATTGCCAATAATTTTGGATTATAATTTGCCATACTCAAACCACCCTTCCTAATTAACCACTACTCATTATCCACTTTTCTATATTAAAAAGATAGTTAATTCAACAAAAAAAGACTGACAGTCGTCAGCCTTTCATTTAACTATTTTGTTTCATTAATAAAGATATTGTGTGATGCTTTAAAAGATACCATGATATCTTGGTCACTGCCAGCCTTACGAACAACAACAGGGCCTTCAAATGGTTCGTGTTTAATTATCGTAACGCGGTCATGCAGTTTCAAGCCAAGATCATGTAAATATACCAAGAGTTCATGATTATCTAAAAAGCGCTCAATCATTACCTCTTCACCGTCTTGACCATCAGCCAACAAACGGTGACTAACATCAGAATAATTGCCAGTGGCGGAAGGGATAACTCCTCCATGAGGGCAATTAGTAGGATGATCAAGGAAAGTGTCCAAAGCAGCAGCTAGTCGGTCGCTCGTTTGATGTTCCAAAACCTCTGCTTCAGGGTGAACATCGGCGACGTTATAGCCTAATTTATCAACTAAAAATGTTTCCCACAGTCGGTGCTTTCGAACTAACTCAGCGGCTAATTTCACTCCATCTGGAGTTAAAGAAATTCCTGCATATGGTTCGTGTGATACTAACCCTTCATCCGCTAATTTGGTAATCATTTCCGTCACAGAACCTGCTGCTATTCCTAATCCCAATGAGATATCTTTATTAGAAACTTTTTTCTTGACTCCACCTAACTCAAAAATAATTTTGAGATAGTCTTCTTTCATTGGCGTCATTTATCGCCATCAGCCTTCTTTCATAATAAGTTACTTTTCAAGTTGAACATAAAATGATTATATCATATTATTAAGGCAGTAAGTTTGGATTACCTAACTTTATTTTTATAAAATATTTTCTAAGGAGCTTTTCCGTATGGATAAAAGAAAAGTCAACGGTCGTCGGTTTCTGGCCGTCACTCTTTTAAATGCCACGATTACCGTGGTTGAAATCATTGGTGGTGTTGTATCAGGCAGTTTGGCACTGCTTTCAGATGCTTTCCACAATTTAGGCGATTCGTTATCAATTGTAATGGGTTACGTTGCCCAAGTTATCTCGGGCCGCCCAGAAAATAGCCGAAGAACATTTGGTTACCGGCGGGCTGAAATTCTTTCCGCATTTTTAAATGCTCTTTTCCTAATCGTCATGTCAATTTTCTTGATCGTTGAAGCGATTCAGCGTTTACAACATCCTGCCCATATCAACGGTAAGATAATGCTTATTGTTGCCGTTGTTGGTCTAATCGCCAACTTATTGTCCGCTGTTCTACTTCATGCAGGCAGCCACGATAGTTTAAATATCAAAGCAACTTATCTTCACGTATTAAGTGATAGCTTATCGTCAGTGGCTGTAATTATCGGGGCCATTATCCTGATGTACATTAACGTTCCTTGGTTGGATCCACTACTAACAATTGCGGTCGCACTTTACATTGCATTTGAGGCTTGGCCAATTATCAAGCAAACTATTTCAATTCTAATGCAATCAGCTCCACAATTAGATTACGATGCCATTCAAAAAGATATTCTTGCTATTGATGGTATAGAAGGGGTTCACCATCTCCATGCCTGGTCAATGGATGAGCACCGCATTATCTTTTCAGCACACATTAATTGTCACGATATGAAAATTAGCGAATGTGAGCATATTTACCGTCAAATTGAACATTTATTAGAATCTAAGTACAACATTAACCATGTAACTATTCAAGCAGAATGCCAGCGTGGTAGAGATGAAACGTTATTTGATACTAATGATGATGAAATTCACTTATGTCATTAGAATAATACAAAATAGGATAAAAAGAGGGTGTCGACTTTTCAGCCGGCACCCTTTTAATTCAATTTTCAAATTAATATATCCATAAATTGATTAGAACAATTTACCAACACCATAGTGAATAGTAATAGTAATTAATCCAATCACAATGTTTCGAATAACAGCGATTTTAACGAGCCCATTACCAAGTTTAGAGCTAATAAATCCTGTTAAAGCACTAGTTAAGGCCACTGCTAAGATTGTTGCAACCCACTTCATTACACTTCCAGGAACAAATGTCATTGCCATCAAGGGTAGTAATCCACCAGCGGCTGCTGCAAATAGGGAAGCAAATGCAGCATCCCAGGGATTAAGATAGTGTCCTAGTTCAATATCATATTTAACACGAACCACTGTCTCCAACGGCTTTTTTTCTAATAAATCCTTCGCAATTGCTTCAGAAGTACCCTTTGAAACACCTTTATCAACGTAATGCTTTGTAACAGCATCTAATTCAGCTTGATAATTACTCTTTAGTAATTCATTTTCTCTTGCCACTGCTGATTTCTCAGTATCTTTTTGCGTACTAACAGAAGCATATTCACCGCAGGCCATTGAAAACGCACAGGCCAATAAATCAGATAAGCCAGCAATAAAAATGGTGAATTTATCGGTGGTAGCTGCGGCAACAGATACTAGAACACCAACAACAGTTAATATTCCATCGTTAGATCCTAAAACACCCGCACGCAGGGTATTTAATTTTTCTTGCATTGTTTGCTTTTGCTTAGTTTTAGTCTTTCGAATATCCATTTCTTGCTACCCCCATTTAACGCTTCAGTAACATCCCAATTAGGAACGTTACACCCATTGTTAGTAAACCAGAAATAGTATTACGAATAACTGACTTTAATCGCTGTGGATTATTCCCTAGCACTGCTGCTAGATATCCAGTAATCACTAACGCTATAGTAACAGCGACCATCGTAGCGAAAATCCGCTGAGCAGGTGGAAACAGCATTACCGCAACCATTGGTAAAACTGAACCTAGTGGGAATGAAATAAATGATGAAATAGCCGCAGCATATGGGCTTGTAAATTCACGAGGATTAAACCCGTACCGTTCTTGCACACCAGTTGCTAATGAGTCCTTATCCATCAACTCTCGAGCCGCTTGCGAAGCTAGGTCAGGATTGATGTCTTGATCTAAATATTTTTGCCTAACATATTCATATTCACCCTCAGGGTCTAATTTCAAACGTTGCTGTTCTTCAGCAATCGCTTTTCGTTGTGAATCCTTCTCACTACTAACAGAAACGTATTCACCCATACACATTGAAATTGTTCCGGCCAGACTACCTGACAGACCAGAAATTAAAATGGAATAGCTGTTATTAGTAGCAGCAGCAACCCCAATAACAATTGCTGCAACAGAGATAATACCGTCGTTAGCTCCCATAACAGTGGCCCGTAAGACATTGATCTTTTGTGCTAATGACATTTTCTTTGCCATTCGAAATTCCCTCCTCACCAATTTAGAATCATTATAATTTAATGAGGGTTAAAATAAAAGGCCTTTGTATATATTTTTTTGCCAAAGTGGAATAATTTTAATCTATATTTCCATATCGTAGATTGTAATATTTAAGTTAACAGTTAAATAAG
>NZ_JACJKU010000054.1 GCF_016901675.1 Limosilactobacillus coleohominis | reverse complement strand
CCTTAATTGTTTAGGGTGACGACCTTAACTAATGCTTTTTCGCTATACATTAATTATGTGTCTAAATCCCTGCATTAACAATTAAGGAGGTCACTTCATATTATCTCCCATTTCTATATAAGTTAATTTCTTAAAACAAGTAGTAAATGCACAAACCAGCATATTATTAATTGTAGGACGGTCAAGATTAGTACGAACTCAAAAGACTGCCAAAAAATTGCTGCCCATATTTGGCGGAAAAACCAACTTGGGGTAATTAACATATAAACGGAATGGAGTCTTAAAAAGCGGCCAATATAAATGCCAATGCTTGAACAAAATGTGAAGACTACCATTAAAAAATATCTTAACTGTGGAAAGCGTGGGGTTAAGACTTGTGCAATAAGGCTACTCGTGTTTAATAGTTCTAATGATCCCACGAGAACGCAAACAAAAGCACTGATTATCATGATTGAGAAAATTAACCACATCGTTGGCGACGATTTTAATATCCCACTAATATTTGTATGGGGGTGCAGCCACGACAAGTGGAATAGATCGGTTAAAACATATGGCGCGTTGGGATAAAAAAGAAGCCACATGAGACTCATGATCCAAAATAATAATGATCTGCGGTCAGCTAGTTTTGGCAAATGAAAACTTATTTCAATGGGAATATACCCAAGGAAAGTATTAAATGCCATAAAGTTATATGGTGATTTCATCACTAATTTTAGAAAAACAATCCAAACGAGAAAAAAACAGCGAAGTTGCCATCGATAGGATAACTTAAAAGTATTGATTGCAGTCAACCTCTTTTTCAATAATTGATATATTAAGTATTATACCGAATTGTTAGTAAAATTATAGTTATTTTGATACCAAATTGCGTGGTCCTGAGAAGATGATATAATTAAACGGTAGTTTAGGATTAGGAGGTCGGTTTAATGCAAACAATCGCTACACTATTAACGTGGCGGAATTTGATTAATCTAATTGACATCCTAGTAATTTGGTTCTTAATTTATGAGCTGATCATGCTCATTCGAGGAACACGAGCCATCCAACTCTTTAAGGGAATTTTAGTGATTCTACTAATTAAATTGGTAAGTTGGTACATTGGTTTAAGTACTGTTTCTTGGTTAATGGACCAGGTTATCAATTGGGGTGTTATTGCGATTGTTGTTATTTTTCAGCCAGAAATTCGGCGAGGCCTAGAACACCTTGGAAGAGGGACTCTTTTTGCCCGTAATCGAACAGCGAACGAGCAAGAGGAAGAAATGATTAAACAATTAGATCAAGCTATTCAGTATATGTCTAAACGACGGATTGGAGCGCTTATTAGTATTCAGATGGACACGGGATTGGAAGAATATATTGAAACCGGAATTCCGATGGATGCTGATATTACAGGTGCATTGTTAATTAATACCTTCATTCCTAACACGCCACTTCATGATGGTGCGGTTATTATTAAAAATAATCGCATTGCTGTAGCAGCTGCGTATTTACCTTTATCTGACAGTAAACTAATTCCAAAAGAGTTAGGAACTAGGCACCGTGCTGCTGTTGGTATTAGCGAGGTAACTGACGCATTGACGATTGTCATTTCTGAAGAAACTGGTGAAGTTTCCATTACTAAGGACAATGAATTGCTGAGAAATATGTCCCAAAAAGATTACTTGAAGTTTATGCGTGCACATCTATATAAAAAGAAAGAAGAACGCAAAGATTTAGGACTATTTGGCTATTTGTTTGATAAGATGCGTTGGCAAGGAGGTAAGCATAGTGGACGGTAAAAAAAGTTCATTCTTTGGCAACGTTTGGTTTATGCGGATTGCCTCATTGATTTTAGCAATTTTTCTCTTTTTGTATGTTAATAGCGATAAAAATGGCTTTTTACGGCAAACAACAAGGGGAAGCGATAGTGGTAGTGCCTTAATGTCTAATAAGACGATGACGGTTCGAACACCACTAGAGCTTAAAATGAATTCACAGAAATATGTGGTGACCGGCTATCCGCAATATGTCAAAGTTAAGATATCAGGACCATCTGCAATGGTGACCACTGTTTCTAATACGCAGAATTTCAAGGTGTATGCTGATCTTACTAAATTAGGAATTGGCGAACATACTGTAACATTAAAAGAAAGCGGCTTGAATTCTGAATTGCGTTCTAAAATCACGCCACAGAAAATCACTGTGAATATTCAACCACGAAGTACTATTACTGCACCTGTTGAGGTTCGATTGAATGCTAAAACGGTCAATGGTAATTACCATGTTGGAACACCAAAGCCTTCTATGAAGACTGTTCAGATTTCTGGTGCTAAAAATCAGGTAAAGAAGGTAGCTAAGGTAATTGCTTATGTCGATATTCCAAAAGATGCAAGTTCAAACATTAACCGTCAAGTAACACTACAAGCGGTTGATAAAAAAGGACGGGCTGTGAATGTGGTTGTAATGCCAAGTTCAATTAACGTGGAAGTCCCAATTACGAAGCAAGGTGATGATGACCAGATTAGTTCATCATCCAGTAGTGATAGTGAATCATCAAATGCTAAGGTTGATAGTTCTTCAATTGAAAGCTCGAACAGTAGTAATTCGAGCAGTAGTTCGAGTCACTAATGAAAATTGATAGTTAATAAATAGGAGAAAAAGATTTATGGATTTAAAATATTTTGGAACTGATGGAGTACGAGGAGTAGCTAACCAGGATTTGAGTCCGGAATTAGCGTTTCGGGTTGGCCGAGCAGGTGGATATGTTTTAACACATCATTCTGACCGCAAGCGGCCCCAAGTTTTAGTATCACGTGACACCAGAATTTCTGGTCAAATGTTAGAAAGCGCCTTGGTTGCTGGACTGTTATCTGTGGGAATTGAAGTGTTACGTTTAGGTGTCGTTACAACGCCAGGGGTAGCATACTTGGTTCGGGCGCAAGAAGCGGATGCAGGAGTAATGATTACTGCTTCGCATAATCCAATTCAATATAATGGTATTAAATACTTTGGTAGCGATGGTTTTAAACTGTCGGATGAATTGGAGTACGAAATCGAACAAATTTTAGATGCTCCAGAGGATAATCTTCCACGGCCTTCGGATGATGGGTTGGGAACCTGCGAAGACTATAAAGAAGGTGCCTTAAAGTATACTTCTTTCTTGGAACAAACTATTTCTAATGAACTGACTGGAATTAAAGTGGTCGTAGATGCCGCTAATGGTGCAACAAGCGATTTTATTTCAAACTTGTTTGCTGATGTGGATGTTGACTTTATTCCAATTAATGATAAACCGGATGGCTTGAATACCAACCTCAATTGTGGTTCCACTCATCCAGAGGGATTACAAAAGGCAGTTGTTGAAAACCAGGCTGATTTAGGGATTGCTTTTGATGGTGATGGGGACCGGTGCATTGCTGTTGATGCACAAGGCAACATTGTAGATGGTGACAAGATTATGTACATCTGTGGTAAAAATATGGATGAAAATGGTCGCCTGAAGAAAGATACAGTTGTTACTACCGTGATGAGTAATCTTGGAATGTATAAGGCATTGGAAGCTCATGGTATGAAGAGTGTGAAGACCAAAGTTGGTGACCGATACGTGGTTGAAGAAATGCTGAAGAATGGTTACAACCTCGGTGGAGAACAATCTGGTCATATTATCTTTTTGGATCACAATACTACTGGTGATGGGATGCTAACTGCTTTACAACTGTTACAAGTTATTAAAACGACAGGCAAGAGTTTAGCTGAATTGGCAGCTGATGATACCACATATCCACAAGAATTAGTGAACATCAAAGTTGCCGACAAACAAGCTGCAATGAAGAATGAAAAATTATTAGCAGTGATTAAACAGGTTGAAGATGAAATGAACGGTGATGGTCGGGTATTAGTTCGCCCAAGTGGAACTGAGCCATTGTTGCGGATTATGGCGGAAGCACCAACGAAAGAATTGGTACACGATTATGTCACGAAGATTGCTGATGTTGCAAAAGCAGAATTAGAAGTTCAATAAAAAAAGCTGGTACTGTTTTCAGTGCCAGTTTTTTGATTGGTTCCAATGAAGTTAGGCGAAATAAATATTTTTGAAAGTGAAAATAAAATTGGAAAAAGGATCATTTTAATAAAATGATAATCGATTAACATTGTAGACCAATTTCAATAAAAATCATTGACATTCTTTATAAACACCTTTAGTATATTGGTATTGTCAAAAGAGTGACAGATAAATTGGATTTCTGAAGATATCTATACCAATTTATTTAATCTAATATAAAAGGACGGAATTTAATTATGTGTGGAATTGTCGGAGTAACTGGTAATAAAAACAGTGTTTCGATTTTGATTAATGGATTAAAAAAACTTGAATATCGTGGATACGATTCTGCCGGAATTTATGTTAATGACCAAGAAGGTCACGATTATCTTGTTAAGCGTCCAGGACGAATTAGCAATTTGGAAGAAGCATTAACTCCTGAAGTCCACGGAAGCGCGGGAATTGGCCATACCCGTTGGGCTACCCATGGTGAACCAAACGAAGTTAACGCACACCCACAATACTCGAATGATAACCGGTTCTATTTAATTCATAATGGTGTGATTGAAAATCACCAACAGCTGCGTGATCATTATTTGCAAGGTGTGAAGTTTAAGAGTCAAACTGATACAGAGGTGATTGTTCAATTAGTGGATAAATTTGTGACTGAATATAATTTAGATACAAAGTCAGCAATGCTAAAGACTTTACGATTAATTAGTCCGGATTCTTCATATGCATTTATTATGATGGACCGTGAACAACCAGATACACTTTTCGTGGCTAAGAACAAGAGCCCATTATTAATTGGGATTGCAGATGGTTACAATATGGTTGGCTCTGACGCAACGTCAATGTTACAAGAGACCAATAAATTCATGGAAATTGAAGATCATGAATTAGTTCTAGTAAAGCCTGATGTAGTTAAAATTGAAGACCTCGATGGAAATGAAAAAACTCGTGATACGTTCACGGTTGATATGGACCCAAGTGCAGCAGATAAGGGAGCATATCCTTTCTATATGCTGAAGGAAATTGATGAACAACCTGCAGTAATGCGGAAGCTAGTTCAAAAGTACTTTGATGGTGATCAACCAGAAATCGATAATAATCTTCTTAAAGATATGAATGATGCTGATCACATTTATATTATTGGAGCGGGGACTAGTTATCACGCTGGCTTAATTGGTGCGCGGATGTTTGAAAAGCTGACTGGAACACCAACAACAGTTCATATTTCATCAGAATTTGCGTATGAACAACCATTGTTGTCTAAGAAGCCATTCTTTATTTTCTTATCACAAAGTGGTGAGACAGCAGATAGCCGTGAAGTTCTTGTGCATGTTAATGAAAATAAGTGGCCTAGCTTAACTATTACAAATGTAGATAAGTCTACCTTATCGCGTGAAGCTACTTATACCTTACTTCTTTATGCAGGTCCTGAAATTGCGGTTGCATCTACTAAGGCATATACAGCCCAAATTGCTGTTGAAGCAATTTTAGCAAAGGCCCTTGGTGAATATAAGAACATTTCAGCAGCAGCTGAATTTGATTTGAAGCAACAACTGGGTACAATTGCTAACGGAATGCAGGCAATCACTGATAGTAAAGATACTCTTGAAGCAGTAGCAACTCATTATTTGTCAAAGCCACGGAATGCATTCTACATTGGTCGCGGTATTGACTGGTCTGTTTCGCTTGAAGCAGCATTGAAGCTGAAAGAGATTTCATACGTTCAGGCTGAAGGGTTTGCATCGGGAGAATTAAAGCACGGGACAATCGCTTTAATCGAAAAAGGAACGCCTGTAATCGGAATTATTACCCAAGATCGAACTGCAGGCTTAACCCGGAGCAACCTTGAAGAAACGGAGTCTCGTGGTGCAAATACTCTAACCATTGTTAGTCGTCATTTAGCTAAAGAAGACGATACAATTGTTATTCCTGATGTTGACGAATTATTGACACCGCTGTTAAGTGTTGTCCCTGCACAATTACTTGCATACTACACTAGTTTAGGCAAGGGACTAGATGTTGATAAACCACGTAATCTGGCTAAGTCTGTTACTGTTCAATAATTAAAAGGAAATAAACGACGTTTACGACACGTCGTTTATTTCTTGATTTTTATTGACAGCGCTTACAAAAAGAGCTATTATTTAACCATAAGGTATTAATAATTACCTTCTAATCAATTCTCTTTCTCTCTTATGCCGATCACCGTCCCCCTGGCGGTGATTTTTTTGTTATCATATATGAAGTGAGGTGAAAAGAATGGCTGAAAAACCAGGAACGTTAGACTTAATTGAAGAAATTACTCGAAAAGATGGTACTAAATACTTTGAGATCGGTAATATGGTTCATAATGGACGAGCCGAACTAGCTGCTGAACGGGGCTTTATTACACAAGTGCGGATTTTAAAATTAAATATTCCTCACTCGCAGAATGTTATTAAATATGAAAAGTATATTAATGACCATTATATGATGCAGGATGAATCCATGGATCATTGGGAGGAATGGAAAAAGACTCCTGAAATGGAAAAGGTCGTTAGTGATATTATGGCGGAAAATCACGTCAGTTAATCCTTTGAAAAGCAACCTCAAATGGCTGTTTTTTCTTTTAAATGGTCCAAATGGTGAAACTTATTTGTAAAGGTAATTAATCGACTTTTGTAATGAAATGGTCTGTACGACAGCCGTTTTTATGATTATAATAATAAAGTATTTTTGCGAATTTGATGAGGAGGATTCGTGGTCATGCGACCAGCTTTTGAAGAACATCAACTACATTCTCGTCACCATTATGTGACCGGAGTTGACGGAATGAGAACCATTGCCGTATTAGGGGTAATTATTTATCACTTATTGCCTAATGTGATGATGGGGGGCTTTTTAGGGGTACCATTATTCCTGTTAATCTCAGGGTATTTTGTGACGGATCAGTTATTAAAAAAATGGGACCGTGGGAGTATCAACCTAGTTAGCTACTATCAACGACGTTTTTTACGTTTATATCCAATTTTAGTAACAATGTTAGTAGTAACCACTGCTTACATTACCCTTTTTCAACGCCCATTACTCCACCATATTAAGGCGGTAATTATCACGAACTTATTATGGGTTTACAACTGGTGGGAAATTTTTAATGGACAGTCATATTTTGACCGCTTTGGTGGTGAATCACCTTTTACGCACCTTTGGACTTTAGGGGTAGAGGCTCAATTTTATGTTTTATGGCCTCTAATTTTAATTCTCTTACTGAAGTTATTTAAGAAGAAAATTGTTAAGTGGATTGTTTTAATTTTAGCTGTGTTATCTGCAATTGAGATGGCACTGTTATATGATCCACAAAATATCAACCGTGTTTATTATGGAACTGATACCCGGGCATTTTCGCTATTACTAGGTTCATGGTTAGCATTTGTTTGGCCACGTGCCAAATTAAGCGATCGGCTTGGTGAAGGAGCAAGACGGTTCTTAAATGAAGCGGGGGTCATTGCTTTAATACTAACGATTATTAGCTTTTTCGTGTTAAATGGACAAAGTCGACGGACATACTATGGCGGGATGTTCTTCTATAGTGTAATAGGAATGTTACTGCTGGGAACGATTGTACATCCAGGTGCCGATGTAAATAGATGGCTTTCGAATCCATTTTTTAAATGGGTTGGGCAACGTTCATATGGAATCTATGTTTACCAGTATCCGGTAATGGTTTTTTATGAAGCAAAAGTACAGATAGGAGCACATCCAATTATGAATGCAATTATTGAATTACTATTAATAGTAATTATCAGTGAGTTATCATATCGGTTTATTGAACGACCACTTAAAAATTATTCATGGCGTGATCTGCCAATTACCATTGTTAATTGGTTTGATGTTAAACGGCGTGGGTGGAAGCAGTGGTTAGTAATTGTTCCATCATTATTAGTCTTTTTTGTAGCTGTCACAGGGTTTACTACACCAGATCGAGCTCCTAAAACGACAGCAGTACAGGCGCGAATTAAAAAGAGTCGCCATGCAACAGCAATGCGCAATAAAATGATTGCTGAAGGTAAGACACCTAAAGTTAACGCTAATAGTAAGTCGTTACAAAAGAAGTATGGATTGAGTAAGCAAGAGTTGAAGAAAGCATCTAAACTGCAAGTAACGGCAATTGGTGACTCTGTGATGGCGGATGCATCTGAAAGTATCCAACAAGTGATGCCGCACGCCTACGTGGAAGCTAAAGTTGGACGACAAGGTAGCGATGCTCCTGCTGTAATTAAGGATTTGAAAGCTTCTGGACATTTGAATAAGAATGTGGTTCTTAACTTAGGAACTAATGGTCCGATGACCTCTGAAACGGTTAATAATATTATAGATAGTATTGGAAAGGGACACCAAATCTATTGGGTAACTGCTCATGTGCCAACCAAGTCATGGGAAAAGACTGTTAACAATCAAATTAAGGAAGCTGCTAAAAAGCACCATAATGTCCACGTTGTAGATTGGAACCGTCAAAGCGCTAATCATGATGATTGGTTTGCTGGTGATAAAGTCCACATGAACGAAAATGGGAATGTTCAATTTACACGGATGATTGTTGAGAGCATTTTAAAATAAGGAAGTGTAAAGATGATTAAAATAATTGCCCTAGACCTTGATAATACGCTCTTAGATAGTCAAAAGAGAATTAGCGGACGCAATACTAAAGTACTGCGTCGTTTGCACGAAAATGGCATTAAGGTGGTTCTGTGCACAGGTCGACCAATCAACGCAATTTGGAACTATATTGAGCAATTGGGATTAACTCAAGATGATGACTTCACGATTAATTTTAATGGTGGGTTAGTAGTTAATAATGTTACCAAGAAGCCTTTATTTTCAAGAGGTTTAAACGCTGATGAGCTAAAATTGGTTTATGATTTTGCCCATGAACATAATTACTCATTAGATGTGCTAGATTTTGAACGAGTTTATGAAATTATGGATATGCCACGTTCAGTATACAAGGGAACTGTCAAAAACATTGAATTTCTGGACCGCCATTTTGCTGAATTGCCGATGGGCGACCATCCATATGCAAAGATGGTAATGGCAATGCCGGCTGAAAAATTAAAGCAAATTATCCCAACAATTCCAAACGAATTAAAAATGCATTTTAGTGTTGTACAGTCTCAACCACACATCTTAGAATTTCTCCCTAAGGGTGGGGATAAGTCTGTTGGACTAAAGCACCTATTAGACCATTTTGGAATGGATTTCTCTAATCTAATGTCGTTTGGTGATGCGGATAACGACTTAGGAATGATTAAAGATGCAGAAGATGGAGTGGTAATGGAGAATGGGCTTCCAAATGTAAAGGAGGAAGCTGACCATATCACTAAGAGTAACGATGATGATGGAGTAGCAGTTTACCTAGAAAATAAATTTGCAAACTTATTGTAATATTACTATTAAAAGCAAGCTTTTAAGACCTTCAAAGATGTCTTTGAGGTCTTTTTTTGTTTTTTTGAATGTTTCTGTGAGATGAATGAACATTTTTTCACAAATAAGTTTGGTACACCAAAAAACGCTGATGTGACGGTAATATTCAGCATTATTAAAAAAGTCTTAATAATAATAATGAGAGAAATGTTACAAAATGTTACAGAGAGTTTAGTGATTGGCACTAAAAGCAAAACGGTTGCAATAGATTAGTAATATTGACCATGTACCATATAGACCGTTGATAAATAAAGATTTTGTAAAGGACGGTTTATACTTTATGTTAAACAAGAATCTATTGAAAATTAGTGCAACTTTTGGGGCAGCAGCATTAGGTGTTGTAGCAACATCAACTATTGCTAGTGCAGACACAACTTACACTGTTCAAAATGGAGACACCCTTTCTTCAATCGCTGCTAAGTTTGGTAATGTAGATGCTAATACGATTGCAAGTAAAAATAATCTTCAAGATGTCAATATGATTCATGTTGGTCAAAAGTTAGTTATTAAGGGCAATAATTCTAAACAATCCGCCAAAAACACTAATAAGGCTAAAGTTGAACAAACTGATTACACTCCAGGTCAATCAAACCTTTCTTCTGCTGACCAAGCAGCTAAGGACTGGATTGCTTACCATGAATCACGTGGTTTATACAATGTTCAAAACGGCCAATACTATGGTAAATATCAGTTAAGTTTGTCATATCTTAATGGTGACCTTTCTCCAGAAAATCAGGAACGGGTTGCTGATCAATATGTTGCTAACCGTTATGGCTCATGGACTGCTGCTCAACAGTTCTGGATGGCTAATGGCTGGTACTAATAATTAAAATACTCATATAAATCGAAAAGGGACTAATGATATCTTCATTAGTCCTTTTTGTTGGTTCTTTGTCAATCGGTACTGATAATATAATTTACAGTTCAAGCAGTCATTTTGCTTGGGCTGTTTTTTGTTTTGCAATTAGAACTAACTGTTAAGTGAGAGTTTTTT
>NZ_JACJKU010000053.1 GCF_016901675.1 Limosilactobacillus coleohominis | reverse complement strand
GAGTAATCCTCTTCTTCTTTCATCCAGTTAATGATCGATGTTTAATTATAGCACTTTACTAATATGGTCACAATAATTACCAAACGCAAAAAATGCAGTGGCGATTTTCTTTCACCAAATTAGCAAATTAAATGGGACCCCAACCAATATGGTTAGAGCCCCAAATTAATCTACATATTTTCTAGTCGTTGAATACGGTCATCCAATGGCGGGTGTGTATCAAAGAGGTGACTAAACCAATGATGCTTACCGTTTTTTTCAGGATCACTGATATATAATGCTGAGCTATTAGGATCCG
Source organism: Limosilactobacillus coleohominis (assembly GCF_016901675.1). GTDB lineage: Bacteria > Bacillota > Bacilli > Lactobacillales > Lactobacillaceae > Limosilactobacillus > Limosilactobacillus intestinavium. Next base: position 10,495 of record NZ_JACJKU010000053.1, on the reverse strand, counting down.
GATCTTTCATTGGTGTGGCGTTTTTGAGCTTCGTTAATGCGGAAATTAATCCATGCGGGTTCCGTGTGAGTTCAACTGAACCAGCATCTGCTAAATATTCCCGGTTCCTTGACAACGCCATTTGAGCAATAGAGGCAGCCAATGGTGCCAAGATAATCATCAAAATAGAGCCAAGAATCGCAATCACACCGGCACCGTCACGATCATCATCACGATTGCTTCCGCCAAACCACCATATATGACTAACAAACCCAGTTAACGCACCAATTGCAGATGCTAATGCTAACGCAATGGTTTGAAGACGAATATCATAATTGCGGACATGTGACATTTCATGTCCCATGACCCCTTCCAGTTCTTCACGGTTCATCACTTGTAATAGTCCTGTGGTAGCAGCTACCGCAGCGTGTTCTGGATTGTTTCCAGTTGCAAATGCGTTCGGGCTAGGATCATCAATGATAAAAACCCGTGGCATGGGAACCTGGGCAACCATCGCCATGTCTTCCACAACGTGCCACAACTCTGGAGCTTCATCGGCAGAATGAATTTCATGCGCATTATTCATTCTCATGACAACGTCTGTCGATTGCCCCACCATTACTGAAACATAGATGAGGGCAATCACTAAGGCGATAATCACACCGCCCCAAGCACTACCTGCAAAAAGGTACCCGACCGCCGCACCTACTAACGCTACCAATGCAGAGAAAGCAACCATTACCACAACCGTCATCCGCTTATTGCGGGCAATTTGTTGATAAAGCATTCCTTCATCCCCACTAGTTGTTTAAATCACTAAAGTCCACTTGAGGATTCTTCTTAGCATCATCTGGAACTTGAAGGTAGTCCATCTTAGTGAAGTGGTGAATCCCAGCTACTAGATTACTTGGGAAAGTTTGGATCTTAGCATCAAAGGCTGCCACGGTGGAGTTATATAGTTGACGAGAGTAGGCAATTTTATTTTCTGTATTGCTTAACTCTTCCATCAATTTGCTAAATTCGCTGCTGGCCTTTAAATCAGGATAGTTTTCAGCAACTGCATATAAAGAATTCAGCGCACCGGTCAACTTATCAGACACAGCCATCTTTTCTTGATGGGCGTTGGCTGGCAACTCAGCAATTTGTTGCCTTAATGATGTGACCTGTTCTAACGTTTTTGCTTCGTACTTACTGTAACCCTTAACAGTATTAACCAGGTTAGGAATCAAATCATTACGCCGTTGTAATTGAACATCGATTTGGCTCCAAGATTCTTGCGCGTTGGTCCGCATCCGCACCAAACTGTTGTATATACTGATATACAGTAAAACCAATAGAACGACGACAACAATAACAATAATCGCAGTCATATTAACAATCTCTCCTTTGCTTATTTGTAATAATGATACCAGGTCACCTTGGCATTGAAAAGTTAAGTCTTTCCTAAGAAAACTAGCTTTTTAAAGCTAAATTCCGTATGATGGAATTAAAAGTGAGGGATGAATATGAAAGTTTTATTTGTATGCTTAGGTAATATCTGTCGTTCACCGCTTGCCGAAGCTATGTTTCGACAAATGATTAACGATCATGGACTGGCGAACCAGGTTACAATTGATTCTGCAGGTACCAGTAGTGAAGAAGAAGGAAATCACCCTTATCCTGGCATCCGCAAAATCATGGCTAAATATGATTTACCAGGACAAGACCTGGTTTCGCGTCCCATTACAGAAGACGACTTCAATAATTTTGACTTAATTATTGGCATGGACGATATGAATTTACGCCATTTGCGTGCTATCGCTCCTCAGTCTGCCAAGTCAAAAATTCATGGCATTTATGACTTAGTCCCTGGCAAGGCTGGTCAATCCATTCCTGATCCGTGGTACACTCATGAATTTCAGAAAACTTACGATGCTCTTCATGAAGCATTACCATACTGGCTCGATTATGTTGAGCACCACATATAAAAGGTACTGTATCATTAGTCAGACTACAATCATTAAATACGAACAGCGCAGTACAACAATGGGGCCTAGCACTCGGTAAACCGAGCGCTAGGCCCCTATTGTTGCTTACGGGGGCGTGAAAACGAAGTCGTAAACGACTTCTGTCACGCTCCCTACCGATTAGTATAGCCCTTGCTCAAACTCTTTTGAACAGACTGTGGTGCCTTTTCAAACTGCATGGACTTAACATAATTTCCCCGAATCATTAACCGTCGTGACCCCGTTGCATTACAAGTAATCAAGGTCACAATCTTTTGGGGAGTATTTTCAACTACATCAACCCTGGAAGCATCAATAAATTTTCGTTCATTAATACGATATTCATAAATTCGGTTCATATCAGTAAGGTAAATCTTTTGGCCAACTTTCGCATCATAGTACAATGGCGAAAACAGAATTCGCGAGCCATGAGCCATATTATGACCAGCTAACGCATAGTTGCCTTGTCCCATTTTTTGATCTGCCCGCATTGTTCCAGCCGCCAAAGCTAACGTGTTGTTATCTACCCCTTTACCAATTGGAATTGACATCTTAATTGCAGGAATGGAAATCACACCAATAACATTAATTGATTGCTTTCGTGCCCGTGCCTTGGCCACTGACTGTAAGTTTAAATCTTGAACATTACTAAAATCATATTTGGCCTTTTTGGCATTATTTTGCTGTACCGTCTGCTTCGTCACCTGTGGGTGGTAAGTCCTTACCAAATAATATTTAATTTGTTGGTTAAAAATTAATGCCAAACTGACAACCAGCAGTATTACAATGGTTGTCCAACGAAGCCATTCTCTTTTTTTCATACTGTTACCTACTTTTAGTTAGTGTTAAGATAATCATTACTAGTATACATCATTTTAACTAAGGAGTGTGTCATTTTGTCTAAACAGCGGCGGCCAGTGTGGGTCCGCAATCTTCGTGTCCTAGCTGTGGGCGTTTTCTTTGCAGGAATGGGCTTCTCAGAAATCATGCCATTCCTCTCACTTTATATCGCCACCCTAGGTCACTACACCCACCAACAGTTAAACTTCTATTCAGGGGTCGTTTTTGCGGTCATGTATTGCGTTTCCGCAATTGTTTCTCCCTATTGGGGAAAATTAGCAGATAAAAAGGGGCGCAAGCCCATGATTCTCCGAGCATCGTTAGGAATGGCGGTTGTAATTGCTGCGATGGGATTAGTTACTAATGTTTGGCAACTGATTGCCCTCCGAATGGCACAAGGAGTGTTTGCCGGTTTTGTTAGTAATTCCAACGCATTAATTGCCACCGAAACCCCTAAGGAAAAGTCCGGGCAAGCACTTGGTACCATGGCCGCTGGGGTCACCGGCGGTAACCTTCTGGGACCACTTTTGGGAGGAACCCTGGCAGAAATCTTTAGTTATCGGGTAACGTTCTTCATCACAGGTGCTATTCTTTTTGTCATCTTTTTAGGATGTCTCTTTTTTGTTCACGAAGAAGGTTTTCAACCCGTTCAGGGTAAACAATTTGATAAGGCTAGCGGTGTGATTCATGAGTTGACATCTCCCCGAATTATCTTCGGTTTGCTGGTCACTACCATGATTATCCAAGCTGCTAATAATTCCATTAACCCCATCATTTCATTATTTATTAAAGAGTTGATGCACGGTGGCAAGGGAGTTACTTTCGTTAGTGGGGTAATTGCTGCCCTCCCCGGGGTGGCCACCATGTTTGCTGCTCCACTGTTGGGGCGACTTGGTGACCGAATTGGTACTCAGAAAATTCTGATCATGGGATTTATTATTAGCATTCTTTGTTTTGTCCCTAGTGCCTTCGTCAAGAATCCCTGGCAACTTGGGATCTTACGTTTCATCATCGGCATTGCCGATGCTTCATTGTTCCCACAAGTGCAAACGTTGCTAACTAAGAATTCACCATCTAAATTAACTGGTCGGATTTTTAGTTGGAACCAGAGTTTCATGTATATCGGTAACATCCTCGGCCCGTTAATTGGTGGGTTCGTTGCGGGATTATTTGATTACGGAGCAGTATTTTTATCCACGGCTTTCTTAGTTCTCGTCAACATGCTCCTATTCATCGTCAACGTCTACTTCCCTTTAAAATCACAAACTAAGTAAAAAAAGATCCTGGCAAATGCCAGGATCTTTTGGTATCTAAACAGATTAGTTGTTCTTGAAACCGTACTTCTTGTTGAACTTGTCGACAGCACCATCTGCTTGAGTAAACTTTTGCTTACCAGTGTAGAATGGGTGTGAGTCAGAAGTAACTTCAACCCGAATCAATGGGTATTCGTTACCGTCTTCCCACTTAACAGTTTCCTTTGAAGTAGCAGTAGAACCAGACAAGAACTTGTAGCCAGTTGAAGAATCTTCAAATACTACGTAGTGGTAATCTGGATGAATTCCTTGTTTCATAATTTATACGCTCCTTTGCCATGAATCATTGCCTGAAACATAGTTATTTTTACAACTATGACAGAATAACATAAATTTACGATGAACGCAAACTTATTAATCTTCATCTTCAATCTTAACGTCACCATTTAACCGGTTTAGTTTCCAAACAATCCGGTCATAGCCACGCAAAATATTATCAGCCTTATGAATCACTGTTGTGCCATGGGCCATTAGACCAGCAATTACCAATGCTGCCCCTGCACGAATTTCACCGGCCTCAACATCAGCGCCATGCAGTTCATCGGTATGGTCAATAATGATCTTGCCATCGGCAGCACTGATCTTCATTCCCATTTTTTGTAATTCTGGGATATGCTTAACCCGCTTTGGATAAATCGTATCAACCACGACACTTTCACCATTTGCTTTAGCCATCAGTGGCGTCAACGGTTGTTGCAGGTCAGTTGCAAAGCCTGGGTATGGCATGGTTTTGACATGGACAGGTTTTAATTCCTTAACAGTTGGTACGTAAATCTTGTCGCTGTCAATTTGTAAATCAACGCCCATCTCCATCAATTTGCTAGTGTATGCTTCCAAGTGTTCAGGAATCACATTTTTCAGCATTACACCATCACCAAGGGCGGCTGCTAATGATAAGTATGTACCAGTTTCAATCCGGTCGGCTATGATCGTGTGCGTGTTCATTGATTGTAAAGTATCAACACCTGTGATCCGCACCACGTCAGTTCCGACACCACGGATTTTGGCACCCATGTTGTTTAAGAAAGTCGCTAAGTCAATAATTTCTGGTTCACGGGCCGCATTTTCAATGACGGTTGTTCCTTCAGCTCGTACTGCAGCCAAAATAGCATTAATGGTGGCACCTACAGATACCATATCCATAAAGATCCGTGCTCCATGGAGACCATTTGGTGCATCAAGGTGTACAGTTCCAGCTTTTTCACTAACGTTAGCCCCCAAAGCTTCAAATGCCTTTAAATGTTGGTCAATTGGGCGTGGGCCAATATTGTCTCCGCCGGGGAAGGTCAGAGTTGCGCGGTGAAAACGTCCTAGAAGTGCTCCCATAAAGTAATACGATGCTCGTAAACTCTTGATTGCCTTACTCGGTAGTTCTGCCTCAACAATCTGTGTTGGATCAATGTCCAATACCCCATGGGTAAAACTGGATTTGACGTTCATTGATTCCAAAATAATCATCAAGTTATGAACATCCAAGATGTCAGGCACAGTATCAAACTGAACTGGCGTATCAGCCAAAATAGCTGCTGGAATGAGTGCTACAGTACTGTTCTTAGCACCACCGATGGTTACTTCACCAGCTATTCGGTTTCCTCCTTGAATGATCAGTTTTTTCATATTGATCTTTCCTCACTTAATCATTTAGTAATCTTTTTTATGTAATAGTTTCAAAGTTAATAATAATTATTTAAACAGTCAATAAACATAATAAAGAACAAACTGTGAAATTACAACCTTTTCACCAAATAATTAAACATTCTTCAAATTAATTTAAAAGCAACTCTGACAAATTTAAAGCAGGTCACAATTATTAACGCAATACAACAAACAATAGGGGCCAAACGTTCAGTAAACTGAACATCAGACCCCTATCGCCTCTTATGGATAGATAACAACTCCCCACGAATCATTTTACTTACCTTGCACAGCAGCCTTAACAAATGCACCAAACAACCCTTCTGGATGGTTTGGACGAGATAAGAACTCTGGGTGATATTGTGCTGCTACGAAGAACTTGTTTTCTGGTAGTTCAACAACTTCGACCAAGTTCCGTTCTGGATTAATACCAGAAACCACTAACCCAGCCTTTTCCATTTCATCACGGTACTTGTTATTAAATTCATAACGGTGACGGTGACGTTCATGGATTAATGGCTTATTATCATAAGCTGCTGCTGCAACTGTACCTGGCTTAAGCCGGCAATCGTAAGCACCTAAACGTTGTGTACCACCCATGTCTTCGATTCCTTCTTGGTCAGACATTAGGTCAATAATATTATGCTTGGTGTTTGGATCAAATTCTGTTGAGTTAGCATCCTTGTAGCCAAGCACATCCCGTGCATATTCGATGCAAGCGGTTTGCATTCCTAGGCAAATACCAAGGTAAGGAACGTCATTTTCACGGGCATATTTAATAGCAGTGATCATCCCTTCGACACCACGGTTACCAAAACCACCTGGCACTAAGATCCCATCGTACTTGCCTAATACATCAGCGACGTTGTCTTCATTAATGTGTTCAGCATTGAAGTGATCAACCTTCACATCCGCATCAACAGGATAACCCGCGTGACGCAAAGCTTCGTTAACTGAAATATATGCGTCTTGAAGATCAGTGTACTTGCCAACCATGGCAATCTTAACCGTCTTAGTTAAATCATTTTCAATGTGATCAACCATCTTCGTCCAATCACGCATATCAGCCACCGGTGCATCAAGCTTAAAGTGGTCAACAACCAGTTGATCCATTCCTTGCTTTTGAAGATTCAATGGAATTTCATACAAGTTTGGAACATCCAGTGATTCGATAACAGCGGCAGGATCAACGTCACAGAATAAGGCAATCTTTTTCCGCATTTCTTCGGTAATTGGTTGTTCAGTCCGCACTACCAAAATATTTGGTTGAATCCCCAAGCCACGCAATTCGCGTACACTGTGTTGAGTTGGCTTCGTCTTCATTTCACCAGCTGCTCGCAAATATGGAATTAATGTGGCGTGGATATAAAGCACGTTATCCGCACCAGCTTCCTTCTTCATTTGACGAATGGCTTCCATAAATGGTTGTGATTCGATATCACCAACGGTCCCACCAATTTCAGTGATGACAACGTCAGCGCTTGTACTTTCACCAGCCCGCTTGATCTTTTCCTTGATCATGTTTGTAATGTGCGGAATTACTTGGACTGTCCGACCCAAGTAATCACCACGGCGTTCTTTACGTAACACTTCAGAATAAATCTTTCCTGTTGTCACGTTTGAGTATTTGTTCAAGTTATTATCAATAAAACGTTCGTAGTGTCCAAGGTCCAAGTCGGTTTCTGTACCATCATCAGTCACAAATACTTCCCCATGTTGGTATGGGCTCATTGTTCCTGGGTCAACATTAATGTATGGATCAAATTTTTGAATTGCAATCTTTAATCCACGGTTTTTCAGTAATCGTCCTAAAGATGCTGCAATAATTCCTTTGCCAAGTGATGAAACAACCCCACCAGTTACAAAAATGTACTTCGTCATTCTTTACTCTCCTTTATTCTCTACGCTACAAACGAAAAAACTCCCCATTTCATATTGAAATAGGGAGCTATTAAAACGAGATGTCCCAAGCTTTCTTGGGAGCCCAAGTAAAATAATACAAAGGCCCATTCCAATAGTCAAGAAGAAATTTTATTCTTCGTCACCATCATCATAGTCATCGTCGTCACTGTGTAATTCTGATAAGTGATTCTCGATGTCGTCATCCGCAGTATCATCATCCATTGGATTATCGTCATCATAATCATCAGTATCATCATAATCGTCGGAATCATCAGTATCGTTAAGATCGTCATCTTCCGGATCATCATTATCGTAGTCAATTACGTCATCATCGTCGTCACTACCTGTTAAGAAGGCATTAACTTTACGACGACGCTTGGTTGGACGATCATCATCGTCATCGTCAGATTCACCAACAGTGGCTTCATCAATGGAGTCATATGGATACCAAGCACGTAACCCCCACGTATTGTCACCTAGGGAAATAAAGCTACCATCGACGTTTAAATCAGTGTAGAACTGGGAGAGTCTTTCCCGAATTTCCTCATCACTCTTGCCAAGATACTGTTGAATTTCATTTGTTAGGTCGGCAAATGCCATTGCTTCACCATGATAAGCTAAAATTGCGTGCGCAACTTCAATCATTGAAAGTTCTGACTTATCTTGGCCATCGAAAACCTTTAAATCCAAATTGGTGCACATCCCTTCAAAAAGTCTAAACTACATACTACAATATTAGGCTTGAAATTGCAATTGAATTCGATAACTTCCTAATACTTGCCCGTTGTTTTTTAACAAATAAGTTGCTTTCACCATTCCGTGACAATTAGCAAAATCAATCTCTTTTACCAGTTCTTTAGTATGAACAACCAAATGAATTGGTCCATATTCGGTTTGATAACGAGTCGTTGTCTCCTGGTCGGTTTGAAAAACTAACCGTGTTTCTCGCGCTCCATGACGATCTAGTTGAACAGCGTCACCATCCAAACGAAATTTAACCGGGGTCTCTTGACCATCCTGGTGTTCAATATACCGCAAGTAGGTTTGGCCGCCGTTTAAACGAATTAATTGCCCCTCTTCGTTAAATTCAAACTCTTCCGTTTGGTCTCCCATGGTCATTGCTGTTTTTAAATGAACCTGAACAGAATGTACTTCCTTAATTGTTCCTCGCCATCCTTACGTTTTTTATATATTATAAACTTCCCCAGTTATTAACGCTACTAGTGCGGTTTCGTAGTCAATTCGTTATAATTAAAGAAAAACTAGACGTTAGGAAGCACAATATGAGTTTTAAAGATGAAGATTTACCAAAAGAAAAAGTATTCCGTGATCCCATCCATGGTCATGTCATCGTTGATAATCAAATTATCCTCGATTTAATTAATACTCCCGAATTTCAACGTCTGCGTCGTATCAAACAGTTGGGAACAACTTCTCTCACATTTCACGGCGCTGAACATTCCAGATTTGGTCACTGCTTAGGAGTTTACGAAATTGCTCGGCGGATGTGCAATCATTTTCAACGAAATTATCCCAGCAAGACCCCGGGCGATGGGTTGTGGAATGATAACGAACGGCCCATTGCACTCACTGCTGCACTCCTTCATGATATTGGCCACGGACCATACTCACACACCTTTGAGCACATCTTCCATACCAACCACGAAGCGATTACCCGCCAAATCATCACTAGCCCTGAGACTAATGTTAACCGGATTCTACGACGGGTCAGCCCTGAGTTTCCACAACAAGTAGCTAGCGTCATTGACCACACATATCCAAACCAACAGGTAGTGCAAATGATTTCTAGTCAAGTCGATGCTGACCGAATGGACTATCTCCAACGTGATGCCTACTATACCGGCACCAATTACGGTAAATACGATTTAGATCGTGTGTTAAGGGTAATGCGACCAATTAAAAATGGGATTGCCTTTGAAATTTCAGGAATGCATGCTGTGGAGGATTACATTATTAGCCGACTCCAAATGTACCTGCAGATCTACTTTCACCCGGTATCCCGTTCTATGGAAGTGATCTTAGACCACCTTCTAATGCGGGCGAAATATCTTTATAAGCACCCTAATGATTATTCGCCAGTATTTACTCCGCACATGTTGATGCCATTTTTTAATGGTCACTACACCTTAAACGATTACTTATCACTAGACGACGGAGTGTTAACAACCTATTTCTTGCATTGGCGTGATTCAGGAGACGATATTTTAAGCGACTTGGCCCAACGGTTTCTGAACCGGCGACCATTAAAATCAGTTCTGTACGATGAACAAACCGCTACGTTGCTTCCTAAATTGCGTGATCTGATTTCAACTGCCGGTTTTAATGATCAATACTACACTGCTACCAATTCCAGCTATAAGCTCCCCTATGATACTTATAACCCAAAGGATTCCCAACCACAGAGTCAAATTGAACTGATTCAAAAAAATGGGGAATTAGTTGAACTATCTGAAGTTAGTACCTTGGTAGCCAGCATTACCGGACGGGAAGCAGGTGACAAACGCTTCTTCTTCCCTAAGGAAATGCTCGTTCAACAAGATGATATTGAAATTTTCCAACCAATCTATGATGAATTTCAACAATATATTCAAAATAATCACATTGTTCAACCACGTTAAGTCGCTTAACGGGTAACAAAAAGGGTTCTACACCAAATGGTGTTGGTTAGAGATTTTTCATCTCTATACCAATGCCATTTTTGTGTTTTAAACAAAAAACAGAGGTAAACCTCTGTTACAATGAAATCGCCAAAACACATTGAAAGAAGGTTACCTCCATGGATAATAATACTAGAAAACTACTTGGCATAACAGACCCTAA
>NZ_JACJKU010000052.1 GCF_016901675.1 Limosilactobacillus coleohominis | reverse complement strand
TCGTAAGGCCTTCTACCAAGAGATATCACAGCTCCATCAACCAATAATCAATTGGTCAGTATTATTTATTTGAGTCCAGTGGCTAACTTATTCTTGAAATTTAGGATAAACGAAAGAAGTCTTAATTATCATTAAATTTTATAAATATTTAGGTACGGGAGCAAAAGTTTTACGATGAATGGGAGTTGCTCCTAATTTTGCTAAACCAGCTAGGTGCTGTTTAGTACCGTAGCCCATATTCTCGTCAAAACCATAGCCAGGATACAAACGTGCATAGTCAGCCATTAAATGATCCCGGTACTCTTTAGCAACAATGCTGGCTGCAGCGACGCTGATGCTCTTCCTGTCCCCTTTGATTAGGGTAGTCTGTGGGATGTTAATTTCCAATGGAACAGCATCAACAATCAAGTGTGATGGTCGATGATTTAGGTTGTTGACTGATCGAATCATCGCTTGTTGAGTTGCGGCATAAATATTAAGTTCATCAATTACTTCTGAAGAATTAACAGCAATACTGACTTCTACCGACTCATCAACAATTCGTAAGTATAGTTGTTCACGTTCATGTCTAGATAATAATTTTGAATCCGTAACTTCAATTAGATCAAAGTTGTCATCTAAGATCACAGCACAGGTCACAACAGGGCCAGCAAGTGGCCCCCGACCAACCTCATCAATTCCTGCAACATACTTGTGACCAGCATTCCAAAGGGCCTTTTCGTATGTAAATCGTTGGTTAAAAGCCTGTTGTGCCGCTTGGCGTTTATCAATTCGATTCTTGAGTTGTTGCAGGGCCGTTTGGACACCCTTTCTTGGATCATTCAACAAAGATTGAACAAACGGATCACTCATTGTTTTGACTTTCTTCAATCGCTCTTGAACTTCACGTACGCTAAGACTATTACTCATTGGTTTGCTCCATTGCTAAATCAGCGGGACTTTCTAAGGATACAGTACCAAATTTGCCTTTTCGCAGGTCAAAAATTAACCGTTCGCTTGCTCGATCATAATCATCACGAAATCCCATTTTGGCAGTAATCGTTAATAATAAGTCTGCGTCACTAACATCTTCAGCAACATCTTGTTCACTAAGTCGGTACCGTTTCTTTAATTCATCTAGCCGTTGATTACGCAAATAATGTAGTGCAAATAGTGCAACATCATCCTTAGGATAAAGGCTGTCCTTTATTGCCCCAGTTAAGGCTAACATGAGTCCTTGTCTTTGGGTTGCAAATTTTGGCCATAGTACACCAGGAGTATCTAATAATTCCAATTCAGCCGACGAGCGTAACCATTGTTGCCCAGTTGTTACCCCTGGACGATTTCCAGTTGCTGCTACATTTTTCTTAACTAAGTGGTTTAGTAAAGTCGATTTACCAACATTTGGAACACCAACACACATTGCACGAATTGCACGCTTCTTAAAGCCTTTAGATTCCTCCTGTGCAAGTTTTTCTTTCAGAATTGTCTGTGCCTTGCGAGTGACGATTCGGGAAACGTTTTGTTTACGTGAATCCAAGGCTAATACGGGTTGATTATGTTCACTGAAATAATCAATCCATTCTTTAGTTACTTGAGGATCAGCTAAATCGGTTTTAGTTAGAATTAATAACCGTGGTTTATCACCAGCAGCCCGTGCAACTTCGGGATTTTGGCTAGAGTACGGAATCCGTGCATCAACTAATTCAAAAACAATGTCAACAAGCGACATTTGTTCGCGAATCTGTCGCAATGCTTTTGCCATATGCCCTGGGAACCATTGAATAGTTGCCATATTGTACCTCCTATTACTATTCCATCTTGTTTAAATACATTTGCCATGCATCATCAAAAATTGTCATTGATGGCAAATAATTGGCATTTTCTTCTAAATAATTTGAAATTTCGTCAAAATTTTGTGACTGTTTTGGAAAGGTTGTATCCAAAAAAGCATTATTTGCGAACTGTTCAACCTCGTTTGGTAAATCTGGTTGGCGCAAGGTCATTAAAAAATGATAAAAACTAGTTCGATACATTTTTAAAATCCTCCATTTTTAGGAATGGAAATTAGAAAACGAAATTCTCCATTTTTGATATCTATTTTTTCTGCAGAATAATGTAATGAATGATGCTTACTATATTTATTCAAATCCAGCAAAATCGTCCGCCGGTTTTGATTTACATAGACCCAATTTGGTAACTTATATTGTTTCTTGATATAACCCATTACGTATTTAATCGGTAAGTTCAACCGCCCGATTGATAATCCTTTTGCTTTAAGCAATACGTTCCCATTAGATTGTCTTTCAGGAATAAAATTCATCGCAAACTGCACCTTAGCACCCAAGAACTTCGTGGTACCAATTACAGTTGCATATTGCTTGCCAACAACAAATCGGTACTTAATGTTATTGCCCTTTAGGAATCGATCCAAATAGTTACTAGAAAGAGCATTAACCTGTTCACGATTTAGGTTAATTTCAAACGAATTGTCTGTTTTAGCAGGGGCGCTTGACTCGGTGGGAACACTAGCAGGAGCGGTGACACGTCCGTATAAAAACAGGCCACAACCCAAGATTACTAAGACTAGTCCCCAAAAAGCCCATTTCCAATAATTTCTTTTTTTCATACTTAATTTCCCACCTTTTGATATTCGAAGCTATCATGTTTAACCATTGATTTATACAGTTTATAAGTCATTTGACGGTATCCACGATGATTAGGATGAAAATTATCGTCGGTTGAAATATATTCATTTAAATTGTGTTTACGCTTATTCATAATAGCAATTAACTCTTTCTGACTGACCTTACCATTATTAACTTTTTCAGATGATTGAACTAGTTTTTCACGTTGGGCTGCAGTTTTATATTGACCATATGACATCAAATGATTAATATTCACAAAATAGGATGGACCATAACCCTGAAGTGTTTTTTGTGTGATTTGATTCCACTTACTAATTGACGAATTGATCGTGTCTACTTGTGGGAAATATGTATATACCGGATTATAAATACTCATTACAAAAATGGGGGCCTTCTTGTTTTGCTGACGGATGGTAGTAAATAGCTTTTTCAATTTAGCCTGATATGTTTCTCCAGCGTTATTGATATCTTGAGAAATATTCTTTTCTGAATTAGTCATCAGATCCTTTTGCAAGGATTGCATTAGGTCATTACCTCCGACAGTCATCACAATTACATCAGCACTTTTTAAATCTTGTCGAATTGTCTTTTGATCATTAATTCTCCGTAAAATCTGGTCAGAGCGATCACCACTAACGCCATAGTTAACAGTCGTAACTTGATTATGAAATTTATTTTGCAAGCGGTCTTTAATTAAACTAACATAACCATCTTTATGGTCTTCATCACCTTGACCGTAAGTCAAAGAATCTCCGATAGCTACTAAATGCACTTTTTTCTTCACAATCCTAGTAGGATGACTCGTTGAACGCTGATGGTTTGAAATATTTTTTTGCCAAATCAATAAACCAGCGATTACCAAGCAAATTACAATTAATATTCCCAAAAATTTTTTAAATGTTTTACTCATTATTTCACCATGAAGTTAGAAATACTCAAAAAGGTCGGGGAAATGCCCCAACCTCCTTTTAGCTATTCAGTGTAGTAATGTAAGCTATTTGCACCCATTCCAGTATGAGTAGCGATAATTGGTACTGTTTCACGAACAACAATATCGATGTCTGGGAAAAGTTTTTCTAGACGTTCTTTTAACCAAGCCACTTCCTTAGTTGCTTGGACGTCCGAAATACCAATTGCCTTTACTTTAGGGCCATCAGCCATTTGTTTTAAAATTCGTTCCCAGGTCTTATGGATATATTTAGTACCACGACCCTTACTATCAATCGTGATCTCACCATCTTTAATTTCCAACATTACCTTGATATTTAACAGTTTAGAAAGTGTTCCTGCAAATCGGTTGACCCTTCCGCCTGCTACCAGATTATCTAATTTATCGATTGCCAAAAACAATTTAGACTTTGAGAAAACATCTTGCATTTTAGCAACAGCATCTTCAACAGAACCGCCATTTTCAATAACCTTCGCTGCTTCAATAATTTGAAAGGCCATGCAGCGATCAGTAGTGTGGGAGTCTACTACAGTAACATCTGTACTAGACATATTAGCAGCTTGTTCGGCAGCATGCACAGTTCCACTGATGGATTCCATCATGCAAACACAAAGCACTTGGCTTCCGTCAGCACCTAATTTATCAAATGCTTCCACAAACTTACCAATTGGCGGTTGTGAAGTCTTAGGAAGACTTTTAGCCTTTTCCATCATACCTGGAAATTGGTCATTGGTAATCGTTTCCCGTTCAGTATAGACTGTCCCATCAATCATAACTGTCAAAGGAACAATTGTAATATCATATTTTTTTATTTCTTCTTCAGTTAACCCCGCTGAAGAATCACAAACAATTTTGATTTTTGACATGGTTTTGCCACACTTTCTAAAAAATTTGCTATAATGTATCTAGTTTCAAAAACTAGATGTTAACATATTAATACTTTGTAAGCTATTATATAGCATACAGAAAGTTTAATCACTTTATTAAATACTTACCCTAGTATACCAAATGTTTTGACAGAATGTATAGACGAAAGGAAATCCACAAATTGACTCAAAAAAACACTATTAAAAACGACGTTACAATAGAAGTATTCAATGCTATCTCTCATGGAATTGGTACATTACTATCAATTGCCGGTTTAGTATTACTAATTATCACTGCCGTTCACCGTGGTGGTGCCATGCGAATTGTCACCTTTACAATCTTAGGGAGTGTCATGGTCCTCTTCTATCTCAGTTCGACTTTATTTCATAGTTTAATTTTTACTAAAGCTAAACCGGTATTTCAACGTTTAGACCACTGCTTTATTTACATTTTAATTGCTGCTAGCTACACACCATTTTGTCTAGTTGCTATTAAAGGTTGGCTAGGCTGGACCCTGTTTGGTATTGAATGGGCAATGGCCGTTCTGGGAATCATCTACAAGAGCATTTGGCTTAAACATAAGAGTAATTTGTCAACACTAATATATGTCATTATGGGGTGGTTATGCATTGTTGTATTTTGGCCACTTTGGCATCATCTTGGAAACACCGGTTTTGCCCTACTTTTCGTTGGTGGATTAACTTATACAATTGGAGCAATTATCTACAGTTTTCCGCGACGGACCGCTCATCTAGTTTGGCATTTCTTTGTTTTAGCTGGTTCAGCTTTTATTTACTTTGCGGTACTCTTATTTGTTTAGTTTCCAGTCTTCAAACCGACAATTAGGGATAGAGGTTTCCGTTGATGGAACCTCTTTTTTATTAGTCAGTTGCCATTTTTGATAATCAATTGGGATCATTTTAACGTCTCCCTGGTGATTACCTTGGACGACCGTCCGATGCAAAACATTTACATATTGTTGAGTTTGCTCAAAAATACCAGCTCCCCCAATAATGCAAATTTCTTCATCTTGATATTGATTATTCACATAGTTCATTAACTCGTCAATTGATGAAAAACTGATAATCTTATCATTATTAATCGAACGGTGACTTACCACAATATTATCGCGGTGAGGTAAAGGACTTCCAATGGACTTGAAGGTATTCGCTCCCATCACTACAGGGTGATTCATTGTAACTGATTTAAAATGCTTCAAATCCACTGGTAAATGCCACGGTAATTGGCCATTTTTACCAATCCAGCCTGCCTCGTCTTCGGCCCATACAAAAGATATCTGATTCATAATATTTCCCCTTATACAGCAACTGGTGCCTTAATTGCCGGTTCATGTTCATAGTGGTCCAATTTAATGTCATCCATGGTGTATTCGTCCAATGGCTTGGTCCCATTAGGGAAAACTAAATCAGGTGCGGTATGAACTTGACGCATTAATTGCTCCTTAACCTGTTCGATGTGATTATTATAAATATGCGCATCGCCTAACGTATGTACAAAATCACCAACTTCAAGTCCGCATTCCCTAGCGATTAAGTGAGTTAATAACGCATAGCTGGCAATATTAAACGGTACCCCCAAGAAAATATCAGCTGACCGTTGGTATAATTGGCAACTCAATTTCCCATCATTAACGTAAAATTGAAACATCGTATGACATGGTGGGAGCGCCATTGAAGGAACATCTTCAGGATTCCACGCTGACACAATCAATCTTCGAGAATTAGGATTCTTCTTAATCTCATCGATAACATTTTGAATTTGATCAATCGTGTCACCCTGAGAAGTTTTCCACTTTCGCCACTGGCTACCATAGACTAACCCGAGATCTCCGTACTTTTTTGCAAAATCATCATCCTGCAAAATTCGTTGACAGAAAAGCTTCTTTTGGGTTAAATATTGTTCTTTAAATTTAGCATCTTGCAACCAACGATGTCCAAAATCCGTCATATCTGGGCCGTGGTACTCATCACTAGTGACCCATTTTTTAAAAGCCCATTCATCCCAAATGTGGTTTTTATGTTGGAGTAGGAAACGAATATTCGTATCTCCTCTTAAGAACCATAATAATTCGCTTTTGATTAACCCAAAAGCAACTTTTTTTGTGGTCAGGATTGGAAAACCCTTTTGGAGATCAAACCGCATCTGATAGCCAAATACCGAATGAGTTCCAGTCCCAGTCCGATCCCCTTTGAGATGACCATTTTCCAACACATATCGAGCTAGATCAAGGTATTGCTGTTCGTTTTCATTAATAACCATTATAATCTCCCTATTCAATGTAATTACTTAAGTATTCCCAACGTTTGGTTTTATCATCTATCTGCTTTTGGACATCATTTAACTGTTTCTGTAATTTAGCCAGCTTTTCATAATTATCTCCGCTACTGTTCATTTCGTTTTCAATGGACGTTTGTTGCTGGTCAAGTTTGTCTAGTTCCTCATCAATGTGTTCCCATTCAAGCTTTTCAGCATAAGTTAATTTAGTCTTTTTATTTTGCTGGCTATTCTGTTTTTCAGACGCCTTTTTGATAGGTTGATTTTTAGAAGTAGAAGTAGGCTTGGACTTAGTTTGCGCCTCTTCCTTTAGATAGTCAGTAAATCTACCGGTATATGGTTTAATCACACCATTACCTTGGAAGATTAGCAGTTGACTAGCTACCCGGTCAAGGAAATACCGATCGTGAGAAACAGTAATCACAGTTCCATCAAAATCATCTAAATAGTTCTCAAGGACAGTTAGAGTAGAAATATCTAAATCATTTGTCGGTTCATCTAATAATAGAACATTTGGTTGTTGCATTAAAATCTTCAGTAAATACAACCTTCTTTGCTCACCACCAGATAATTTACGGATCAGTGTTCCATGCATAAAACGTGGGAACAAAAATTCTTCCAGTAAATTTGTGACGCTAATACGCTCACCATTGGCATTCTTGATCGAGTCAGCGACTTCACTTAAATAATTAATAACACGTTTGTCCTTATCAATCTTTTCAGTTTGCTGGGTGTAATATCCAAGTTTAACTGTTTCACCAATTTTAACGATCCCGCTATCTAGCTTCTGTTTGCCAGCGATCACGTTTAATAATGTTGACTTACCAGCACCATTAGCTCCAGAAATACCAATCCGGTCACCAGGTTTAACCAACCAGTTAAAGTAATTCAAAATGGTTTGCTGATTGAACTGCAAGTTCCCATTTTCAACCTTGATAACGTCTTTTCCCAGTCGCTGAGACCCCAGGTTAATCTGAACATCTTCATCTGTCTTTAACTTACCAATTGAATCTTTAAGGTCATTAAAACGGTTAATTCGGCCTTTTTGTTTAGTACTCCTAGCCTTAGCGCCATGACGCATCCAATCCAATTCCTTTTTATAAAGAGACTGACGTTTGCGTTCACTTTCTTCAGCCAATTCGACCCGTTCAGCTTTCTGTCGTACAAAGTCTTGATAATTACCATCATAATGGTAAAGTTCACCAAATGATAATTCCCAAATATGGTTTGTAACTTGGTCTAAAAAGTACCGATCATGTGTAACAACCAAAACAGCCCCTTTATAACTGGCTAGAAAATCTTGTAACCACATAATAGAAGGAATATCTAATTGGTTAGTAGGCTCATCAAGCATCAATAAATCGGGATGCTGGATTAAAACCTGCGCTAATCCAACTCGTTTCTGTTGACCACCAGATAAATTACCAATGACCTTTTGCATATCGTCGTCAGTAATTTTCAGTTGAGTCAGGATTGTTTTAACTTGGCTTTCTGCCTCCCAAAGATCTTCCTGATCCATCTGTGCCTGCATCTTAGTGAACCGATCAATAGCTTTATTATCATTAGGGTGTTCACTATAGTTAATCAATGCTTCTTCATACAACCGAATTGTTTTAAAAATTCTTTGGCTACCAGCAAAGATGGCATCCATAACTGTTTTATTTTCATCTAGATCCGGCTTCTGCTCTAAATAACCAATTGTATAATCATTTGGCTTGGTAATGGTTCCAGAATCTGCATGGGTGATTCCGGCAATCACATTTAATAAACTTGTTTTTCCACTACCATTGGTACCAATTAGTCCTACACGATCACCTTCATTAATGATAAAGGAAATGTTATTAAAAAGTGTTTTTTCTCCATAAACACTCGTTAAGCCGTCAGCACGTAATGTTTGCATCTTTAACCCTTCTCTATTATTCTCTTAGCCGTTTGAATTAGAACCTCTGTATTATTCGGTAATTGTTCATTTACAACCATCCTTTGAAGTCGTGCAATGACTTCCCCTAATTCAGGTCCTGGCTTTATACCTGCTTGTTGAATTAAATTTCCACCATTCACAGCTAATTGATGGCTATCTTGAATCGGTAACCGATCAAATTGGTCAACTAAATCATGGTGTGGCCAACCAAAAAACTTAGCAACGATGACCGCTGATTTTACAGCATCCATTCCCGCCTCAAATAGTGCTAAATTATCAACGTGATCCTGTTTAATTATATCAACCAATTTAATGACCTTTTGAACATGGTTAATTAAATCGTTTGGCAACTTCCATTGCTTCATAAATGATGTAATTTGTCCTCGATCAGTTAGTTGCAATGCATAAATTAAAACCGACCAGGCTTGTTGTTTATTTTTTATAATTGACCAATTGTGCGCATCAGCTAATTTCTGTAACGCGTCTTTATAATTAATTAAATTAGGACAATATTGGTATAAATTGGTGTCGATAAAGTACTGTAACCCTTTTGGCGGATTCAATCCTAATAATAACTTTGAAAATTCAACTTCAATTCTTTCGACAGCAATTTTTGTTAATAATTCGCCATTATCTGTGATGCCCTTAAGAGTTGCATCTTCAATATTAAAGTCCAGTTTAGAAGCAAAGCGCACTGCCCGCATCATTCGAAGTGCATCCTCATGAAAACGTTCCTCAGGATTACCAACCGCTTTAATGATTTGATTTTGCAAATCGGAGAGTCCATTAAAAAGGTCAATTACTGTACCATCTTCTTTCATGGCTAAAGCGTTAATTGTAAAATCACGCCGCTTTAAGTCATCTTTTAGTGAGCGGACAAAAGTAACTTTGTCTGGTCGACGATAATCTTGGTAGCCACTTTCAGTACGAAAGGTTGTAGTTTCATAACCAGTACCATGATCTAAAATCATCACAGTTCCATGTTGAATTCCCGTATCTACAGTCCTTTTAAAAATCGCTTTAATTTCGCTGGGATATGCACTGGTTGCAATATCAATATCATGAATCGAGTCCCCTAAGATTGTATCCCGAACACATCCTCCTACAAAATACGCTTCATAACCAGCGGCTTCTATTTTTTGTAAAACCGGCCTTGCAGGTTCAAACAATGTTGGTAAATGTTTAATTTGCATCAAATCACTCTTTATTAATTAGTATACTCTGTTAATTTTAACAAATTTTCTGGTTGCTGTGTTTCTTTTAGTGAGTTTGTTGTATTATTTAGTTAAAGTAAATTTATACTTTTAACTAAGGAGACAAAAGATGGTTTACCCACTATATCAAACATTTCATACCTGGTTATTAAATAAGCACGTCACAAAAACTACAATTAATAATTACGACAGTACTCTCAATCAATTTTTTACATTTTTGGAAAACCAGCAGCATCTTGGTGGTCAAGATGCGTTGCCACTTATTCAAGAATCTGACCTGCACGCATACTTTGCCTTACAAAACATTTCGCAAAGCACCTACAATAAAAAATTATCGCATCTCAATCAATATTTCCTATTTCTCGTCGACCATCAAGTCATTAAATCATTTCCAACCATTGCTTTTCATGGTAAGAACGTAGCAGTAAACTTAAGTACCAACCGTAAATGGCATCAATATGTTCCTCAATTATTAGAAAATGATCAAGTAAGTATGTATACAAGGGTCACCCTGCTTTTATTAGCTCATGGATACGACATTCAAGAAATCCTTCGTCCCGGTTTTTATGAAGTGTTTGTAAAATTAAAATTCACCAATGAGAAAGAAAACATTTTTCAATCAAAGTATCAACACTGGATTACTCCACTTCAACAAGAACAACATGCACATGAATTATTATTAAAAAAACGCATCAATCTCCAAAATCCTTCCCTTTCCCTTGCAGGTCTTCATAAATATTTAAAAGCAGATCAAATCAATATTCCATTTAAGCTATCACCACAACAATTACATCAATCATATGTTCTTGATTTTATCGACACTCATCCTCAGTGGAGTCAACAGCAACTCCGTGATCATTTGAGATTAGATCCTGCATCAATGATGTATTATCAAAACCTATTAACTAAAGAGAAAGCTTCGGGT
>NZ_JACJKU010000051.1 GCF_016901675.1 Limosilactobacillus coleohominis | reverse complement strand
GCCCATAAAGGTCCTTCTTTCTAATGGAATGTTGTGACGACACCATTAAAGACCTTTATGGGTTTTTCTGTCCACTAAAATGTTCAACTTAAATTTTACAATCTGCCATCTTCAAAAAGGATTAAACTATACTTATAAGCTTTGTTAAGAAAGAATGGCGATGATTTTGAATATCCAAGCTAGTCAGCATGCACATGCCGACATTGGGGATTATTTAAAAGTGTTTGCCTGTACTGCAGTCATGGGACAACCAATTCTTAGTCTGGTTATTCACGGGCAACCACCCCACATTCAAACTAATTTGGGTAGTGTTTACAACCTAATTAAATACACAGCTCCCGCGTTTATTTTTGGCATTTTGTATACAAATATGCGGCAACACAGCATTTTAGGGTATTTTGATAAACGAGCATATTATCGCAATATATTCCAATCATTATTTATTCCGACGATTCTTTGGACATTGGTTTATTTAGTATTCATGCCAGGCCTGCAACTGGATCACCCTTTTGACAATCCCGGTCAGTTCTGTTGGCAATTTATTAATGGTAATGCGGCACCGCACCTCTGGTACAATACGATGATGTTGCAATTTGCAATTTTGATGCCACTATTTTGGCTACTCCATAAATGGTTAGGACATACTCCTTGGAAAGGACGATTGACCTTAGTAATCACCATTTTGATTTATTTTAATTGGTTAGCCTTTTATGATACGTTTGTTTTTCACGGCCCTGAACAAAGAAATTGGTATCTGTTAGACCGGTTCTTTATTAGTTTTATCATCTATGCGGTTGGTGGCGTACTCGCCTGGAACTATCGTCGGCAATTCAACCACTGGTTACTGCGGTATTGGCCAATCGTCTTAGTGTTATTTGCAATTATGTTTGTTCAAACTAACCATGAACTGCGGAACTTCGGGTGGCCGGTTAATTTATACAATGCCACTTATTACAAACCATCCATGACAATTTACAATCTAATGGTAATTGGATTGGTAGCAACATTATCACTAAACAATCAGTTCCATCATTTCTATACTGTTCAACGATGGTTCCATATTTTAGCAGACCTTGCCTATCGTGCTTATCTAAGTAACGTTTTCTGGGAACAATTAATTTGGCGTTATGGCCAGTTATCCAAATATAATTTAGTTCATCCTTATCAAACGGTGCTGGTTTTATGGATTGGCACATGGTTGTTATCTTTCGGTGGAGCGTACATGATTCGCCGGCTGGCTTTATTTGTAAGGAGATGATTTTAATGAATCGAACATTTATGCTTGGTTATTTGCAAGGAGTAATTGAAGCGGCTCCAGCAGTTCTATCAGCTTCTAAGACGGATGAATTTGCGACTGCAATGGTTATTCAACACCTCCGTCATGCTGGAATCGATTCATTGGCTATCCATGACTTCTTAATTGATGATGCGCATTTAGATCCGCGGATGGTTTCACGTTATATGAATTTAAACGCGGACGAATTAGAGTCAGCTCAGGCCAATATTTTAAATCAGGCTCGGTAGAACTAAAAAAAAACGGCAGAAACGATTGTCAGTTAATGCCGCACTTATATTCAAAAAGCTGGATGAATTCCAAGATTGGATCTCATCCAGCTATTTATTTTATTATTTAAATTTGGTGTACAACTTTTTCAACATCATCAACGATTAATTCTGGCGTTAAATGATACCATTCTGCTAAGACATCATATGGCACATTGTCAGAAAATTCCCGTGGAGCACCAAAGTTCAAGACTTTCATCTCACTAGCACTGTAGTAACGGTCAATGGTTTCACCAAAACCACCAGACAAATTACCATCTTCTAAAGTTACCACAATATCATGATCTTCTTGCAAATGATGAAGATCACGCTGGTCAATGTTAGTAACAGACTTTGGATTAATTAACGTTGCATCAATATTTAGCTTTTTCTTCAGTTCTTGACGAACGTCTTCACCCAATTGCCAAAAACCACCAACAGCAAAGATTGCTACTTCACTACCTTGGTGAGCGATTTCGTAATCAATTGAACTGTAATCGTGTTGGGTGGCCGGACGGTGTAATAATTTCCGTTCTGGTTGACGAATTACTACTGGTGTGTCAGTTTGCTTAATAGCCCACCGTAACATTGAAATCATTTCTTCAACGCTAGTCGGTACCAAATATTCAATGTTTGGCAATGAACTAATGTATGAAATATCAAAAGTTCCTTGGTGAGTTGCGGACTCACTTGAGATGGTTCCGCCACGAACAATCATGACAATTGGAACGTCGTTTAACGCAACATCATGAATTAATTGGTCATACGCCCGTTGCAAGAAGGTACTGCTTTCAAATACAACTGGCCGGGCACCTTCTTGAGCCATTGCAACTGCTGATGTAACTGACATTTGTTCTGCAATGCCAACATCGAAATAACGGTCTGGATGGGCTTTTTCAAACCGTTTCAAATCAAACATTCCTGGAATAGCGGCGTTAATTGCTGCAATGTCTACTCCATCATCAACTTCCTTTAAGAGCTCATCAATGACGGCAGCACTGTAACTTTCTTTAGGAGTTGGGGTAGTACTTTCACCAGTCTGACCATTGAATGGTCCACGCCAGTGATATTCCATTTCGTTATCAATGGCAGGCTGGTATCCTGCACCCTTCAGCGTGTGCACATGAAGCACAATTGGGTGGTCAATATCCTTCACATATTTAAAGACGTTAATCATTGCTTCCAAATCATTACCATCAGGAACATAACGGTAATCTAGCCCCATGAACTTAAAAATGTTATTCGCAGATTTTCCTTCAGTGTCCCGGAGTTCTTTCAGTCCTTTGTAAAAACCACCCTGATTATGATCAATCGACATGTTGTTGTCGTTAACCACAATAATTAAATTGGAGTGCAGCTTGGCAGCATTATTTAACCCTTCAAATGCTAAACCGCCGCTTAATGAACCATCACCAATCACAGCTACAACATTTTCGTTACCCTTAGGATCTTTAAGGTCGCGCGCTTCTGCCATACCGACTGCTAAAGCAATGGAAGTTGACGTATGACCAACTTCGAAGAAATCGTGATCACTTTCTTCAGGTGAAGTAAAGCCTGAAACGCCTTCATAATGGTCAGGATCTAAGAAGCCCTGCTTACGACCAGTCAACATTTTGTGCGGGTATGATTGGTGAGAAACATCCCAAATCACCTTATCATGTGGTGAATTAAAAACGTAATGATAGGCTAACGTGGTTTCAACAATGCCTAAGTTAGGACCCACGTGACCACCGATTTTTTCATCACGTTCCAAAATTAACTGACGCATTTCATCAGCCAATTCATGCAATTGATCCAAGGACATGTGTTTTATATCCTGAGGTTCTTCTACTTCATTTAACAGATAATCTGGATGCAGATTCATTTACCCCACTCCTTCATCAAATCGTGAAATTACTTCTTCTATTTTACAACATCTTGCTTTGATCTGAAACCGTCTACACTATTTATTGTCATTAACAGAAGCACTGGCACCCGTATCAGCAGACGGATTATTCAACACCCTGCCCAATGTTCTCACGAGAATTTTACCGTCGCTATCATAACGATAACCGTCTGTTAATTGCTCTTTAATTCCCAGAGTACGTTGCCATTCAGGTGTTGGATGGTGAACTCTTGCAGAAAGATCTTGCACTTCAATCTTCCATACGGCCACATGCTCCAAATCATTAGCATGGATAATTGCTGGATTATCTCTGACATAGTGGTGAATAATTGCCTTGAGTGCTTCCAGCTTTTCTTGATTGTCTTGAATTTTGTGCACTTGCCCCTTGCCAATCACACTGCGATAAGATGGTCCAAACGCGCTAGCCTTAGGTGGAGTGTACGTTAATTCTTCATGTCCACCATCGGTTTCGAAACCAATCACCGTTTCTTGATCAAGTGCATGGGCCTTCTGACCGTCATCAGTTCCATGAATATATAGTGTGTATTTCCCTTTTGATTTCACATGGTAACCAAAGTTTACCGGTACAACATATGAAACGCCCTGGTCATCCGCTAATCCCAAATGAAGAATTTTACAGTGATCAAGTACCCAAGTAATTACCCCTTCATCAGTATAAGTATCTTTACGCATGATTAATGTCTCCCTATTTATAGTTATTATAACATTTGACGAGCACATCAAACACCAGTAGCATGGTATGTATCATGTTTTAGGAAAGTGAAATTATGAATAATAACGAAGCTACTGACAAATTATCGCCATTAAAACCGTTAACATCTGAACAACAGCAACTTGTTCACCAAGTTCTAGAATTTACCACCAACCACCTTAAGGAGCAGTCGACGCCTGCAATTTTCACCATTTTTGGTGATGCCGGGACAGGAAAGAGTGTGGTCCTTTCGCACTTATTTAATGAGATTCAAGCTGCTGCACGCGTTGACCCTGAAAGCCCCCTCTATAAAACTACCAATAAGTTTGTGGTTAACCATCCAGAAATTCTCAAGGTTTACCGCCAAATTGCGGGTGATCAGCCTCACCTGCTAAAGAAGGATTTTATGCGTCCTACTTCCCTAATTAACCAACTCGACAAAGCAAATCAAACAATTGACGTGGCAGTAATTGACGAGGCACACCTTCTACTATCTAAACCAGACCATTACAACAATTTCTATCATGATAACCAGTTAGTTGAAATTATTAAACGTTCCAAGGTCGTTATCATCGTCTTCGATCAATACCAGGTTCTAAGGATGAAGAGTTTATGGACTCCAGAACGACTACGTCAGATTACCAGCCTGTATCCACATGCTGAATATCATTTGAAACATCAATTTAGAATGACTGCTAGTGATGACCTAATACAGTGGATGAACGATTTGACTGATGGTGAAATCAAACCATTACCAGCGGATAGCCGCCAAAATTACGATTTTCGGGTTTACGATGATGCAGAAGAGATGCGTCAGGCAATTGTGCAACGTAATAAAGAAGTGGGCCTTTCACGGATTTTATCTACATCAGGCTATCCTTCAACGCTGGACGGCGGTAAACATTACATCAAAGAAGGTCGCTTCAAAATGCCTTGGGATCAATATAATTTCACGGTTACGCCATGGGCTGAAATTCATGAAACAATCAATGAGGTTGGTTCAATTTATACTTGTCAGGGTTTTGATCTCAACTATGCCGGAATTATAATCGGCCCGATTTTTAGTCAAAATCCAGCTAATAACCACTTACAAATCCACCTTGATAAATTTACGGACGTTGAAGCATTTAAAAAGCGCGCGGATTTGACTGATCCTAAAGAAATCAAGCGTCTTGAAGAGCGGATGTTATTAAATGCACTGAATGTCATTATGAAACGTGGTGTCCTGGGAACGTATCTTTATGCCCATGATTCTCGGTTGCGAGCGACCTTATTTCGGTTGTATCATGATTTAGTAAGTGTACAGAAAAGGAAATAAAGTAAATGAAGCAAAAAATTAAAAAGCATGCTCATTATATTAGTAAAACACCGCTGATCATCGTGGCAGTAATTTTAATTATCTTGGCTGCGTTAGTTATTTACCATGACTTTAAACCTGAACTTAATCTGGTTCTCCATTACAATCATGCCAATCAAACAAAATTATTGCATTTAATTCGTGCTCATTCATATCGTGATATGGGAATGTTAGTCATTATCATTGCAATGATGAACGCTATCCCAGGGCTCTCTAATTCAGTTATTTGTATTTTTGCCGGGATCTGTTATGGTCCAATTGTTGGATTAATGATTAACTGGTTTGGAAATATCACCGGAAATTGCTTAGTAGCAGGTTTAATTAGCCATATCCGCCTTACGGATAAGTTTAAGAATAGTAAATCTCTCAAACACATGACGAACGCTAAGCATCCGCTGATTGCACTGACCCTCGGTTATATGATCCCGATCATTCCGAGTGCATTAGTTAATTATGCAGTTGTTCAACTAGGTGTTACCCAGAAACGATTTCTTGTGATGGTAGCCTTAGGAATGTTACCAACTTCATTTCTATATGCATTTGGTGGTGATGCCATTATCAAGGGTGATCTCAAGCGAATTACCATTGCATTAGTAATTATTTTGGCTATTATTGTGATCTACAAAGTTATTGATGGCGTGGCCACCCATCATCAAGCACAGGAAAATTAGTATTAAATAAAGCTCACCTTATCAACGTCGATAAAGCGAGCTTTATTTAGTTATTATGCTTGGCTTTGACCATACCGTTCAGCGAGTTGTAACTCAGGTTGCTTTAAATATTGAACATATTCTTGAGCACGGTTGGCTAGCTCATCATCACTCATGTTGGATGCATTGTAGCTAATAAATGGTGTCATGAACTTCGTCTTAATTAAAACGCTTGTTGCTTGATATGGGCGTAATAAGTCCGGCATTGTATAGTGAACACGACCATCCTTTTGGTAAGCATCTTGATCAGCACCGGGACTGACTGCTAAGAGCCATTCATGGTCTAATAAGGCCTTTCCACCATTATATGCCCAGTTACCAGTGAAAACATCATCTTCATATTGCTTAACCAAAGCAGGACTGGAATACCAATAAACGGGGAATTGGAAGACGATTCGATCCGTATTTTCTAACACTTCACGTTCTTTTTCCACGTTAATTTTAAAGTCTGGATATAAAGCATACATATCACGAACTTCAAAGCCTGCTTCTTTAGCAGCGTTAGCAAGCGCCTTGTTAACACGTGATTGATCTAAATGTGGGTGAAACAGTAAAATCGTTGTTTTCATCATAAGCCTCCTACTTACTATTGATTAGTTTAAGTTTGAACTATTTGGTGGTAAATTTCAAGTTCATAGTGGCAACAAACGTTTGTTCTATTTATAGAAATTCGGTATAATATTAGTACTAATTCGTTTGCCAAAGGAGGATCAGCATGAGTTCGAAGACATTTTTAGCGATTGACTTAAAATCCTTCTATGCCTCTGCAGAATGTGTTGCCCAACACCTGAACCCGCTCAATGCTAATCTTGTTGTAGCAGATTCATCCCGTACGGATAAGACCATCTGTTTAGCAGTCTCCCCCGCTCTTAAAAAATTTGGCGTTCCGGGACGGCCACGGCTATTTGAAGTCTACCAAAAAGTAAACGAGATCAATCGCGAACGTGCTAAACACGCTACTTGCCATCATCTTTCTAAACGTTCTTCCATTTATCGGGGTAAACTGTTAAAGTCCCCCAATTTAAAATTGACCTTTAAGATTGCTAAGCCCCGCATGGACTACTACATGCACGTTTCAGCAAAAATCTATGAAATCTACTTACGATATATTAAGCCGCAAAACATCCATGTCTATTCAATTGACGAGGTCTTTATGGATGTTACCGAGTATATCAATGAACATGACGTTTCTGCGCATGATTTAGCAAAAACCATTATTCAGCAAATTCAAGCAGAAACTGGAATTACCGCAACTGCAGGAATCGGCACTAACCTCTACCTGGCTAAAGTCGCCATGGACATTGTGGCGAAGCGCATTCCTGGTGATAAAGATGGTGTCAGAATTGCCCAAATGAATGAAATGCAGTATCGAAAGTACCTATGGGCCCATACTCCCCTGACTGATTTTTGGCGATTAGGCAAAGGTTACGCTAAACGTCTGAACAAATTAGGGCTATCAACAATGGGCGATATTGCAAGATGCTCATTGGGTAAATTATCTGATCCAATGAACGAAGAAGTTCTCTATCGAGAATTTGGAAAAAATGCAGAATTACTAATTGACCATGCTTGGGGGTACGAATCAGCAACTATTCAAGACATCAAGTCATATACTAACGATGAGCACGGCATTTATTCTGGTCAGGTGTTAATGCGACCATATAAAGCAAAGGAAGCTAAAGTCGTGGTTGGTGGAATGGCGGATAGCCTGGCGCTGACCCTTGTAAAGCGCGGGATGATGACGGATGAATTGGGAATTATGATCGATTATGATGTCGCCAGTTTAACCTACGACAACAATTATAGCGGCCCAATTAGTGAAGATTTTTATGGTCGGAAAACTCCTAAACATGATCATGCAAAATACAGGTTACGCACGCTAACTGACTCCTCCCAAGAACTGCGTGAATTATATGAGGCGCTTTATAGTAAGACCGTTAATCAGCATCTGCTTATTCGGAAACTCACGTTAATTGCTCATCACCTGACGCCCGTTAAAGTTGCTGAACAGCAAACTCGCTATGAGCAAACGGACTTATTTTCTAATGTTGATCAAGCTGTTCATGAAGATAAGGTCGCTCAAGCTAAGCGTGACCAGGATCACAAGATTCAGCAATTAATTCTGCAACTCCAGAAGAATACGGGTGATAAAAATGTTATTATGCATGGCTCGGATTTACTACCTGAGTCTACTACCCGTGAACGTAATAATCAGATTGGGGGTCACCATATTTAATGGATCATGAAAAGGAAATCATTGAAAACCACTTGTTTTCAGATACATCACGATATCAAGATATTATGGATCTTCCGCGCCACGTTTCAAAGGCTCACCTGCCAATGAGCAGACATGATCGTGCAGGACAATTTGCTCCCTTTTCTGCACTGACGGGATACCACCAATTAATTGATAAGACTGCTGAACGTTATCAAAACAAGCAATATCTTAGCAAAGAGCAGTCTATTCAAATTCATGGAACGCTAGAACGTTTGAATGGACAAAGCTCAGTGGAGATCAACTATTTTCATAGTAATTCAGGATACTATGAAACGATCACAGTATCTTTTATGAAAGTTGACTGGCAACGCGGCCGTGCTAAGTTTAGCGACGCAGTCGATCCTCAAAAAAATTATTCCATTCCGATTGCAAATATTCGCAGTATCCGTAACTTACCTTCAAAGAAGTAAACTAAAAAGCCTGGTCGAAATCGGCCAGGCTTTTTGTGAAGCAATTTTTTAATTATTAATCTTTGTTAATTATATTAGTATTCTCAACGTGGTGCTTCTTAGCTTCGTGGTTGTAGAAGATCAAAGCAACAAGCCCGAAGAATACAGGACCAAAGATTGTCCAGAATGCTGTTTGGTAGTCCCCTTCAAGAATTGGGTTCAAGCAGGTAAAGATAATACCGAAGGCCACAACACAGAAGACAAAGATAGAAACAGCAGTTGCTGAAGCTTGAGTCTTAAAGAATACGAATGGACGCTTAATTCCAGTACGCTTCTTAAAGAATGGGAAGGCTCCAACGATGAACAGGTATGGTGCTGATGAAGCAACGTTAGCCATGTTGGTCAAGATTTGGTAGAACTTTTGTGCACCTGCTCCACCGAAGGAAATGGCGAAGATCAGGATAGCAATGAACCAGAATTGAACCCACATAGCAAATGATGGCATCCCATACTTGTTAAGCTTAGTCATCTTAGCAGGCCATAAGCGCTTGTCAGAACCAAGAACTAAGGCCTTTAATGGTGAGTAAACCATAACAAAGAATGAACCAACGTAAGCACAGAACATACCTAAACCAGCAAACCGGGTTAAGAAGCTACCGATTGCCAATGAAGCACCATGGGATAAGCCAAGAGCATCACCCATAACAACACCGGCATTGTTCATCAGAACATATGTAATGTTCCCTAAGGTAACATTCTTACCACTCAATACTTGTTGCCAGTTTGTGCAGACACCCCAGAAGAAGATCATCAAAGAGTAAAGAATCGTAATGACGATCATGGAAATAACCATCCCTTTAGGGAATGTCTTAGCAGGATCTTTCATGGAGTCAGTCAAAGTACCAACTGATTCAATCCCACCATAAGCAAAGATAGCGTAAACAACAAATGAAAGCAAAGCAATTGGGCTTTGGAAGTTAGGGTTTGGTGAAACGAAGAAACTCCGAATACCATGAATTGGTTGTAAGGTCATACCCTTTTGTGCAATCCAAATAACAATTGCAACAACAACGAAGATGACACTCATGATAGAAACCATTGTTCCACCAAGTGAACCAACTTTTTGAATCTTATCAACCCCGTGGCTGGCAGTAAATGTACATACAACCATCCATAAGATAGCTAAAATACCAACAAATTGGGTTGAAGTAAGTCCAAAGAATGCCCAGGTGGTCGTCTTGTCTGATCCGAAAATCAAAGAAGACATTGGAATCCAAATCTTAGAAGAAGTGGACACCATCCAGATTAACCAGTTAGCTAACCAAATGAAAGTACCAATAAAGGCAAAACGTTCGCTAACGGAAAATTCCAACCAGGAGAAAATTCCCCCTTCAGCATTTGGCATTGCTGAACCATATTCAGCAATCATTAATGCAGCTGGCAGGAAGAAGAAGATCGCAGCAATAATATACCAAAAAATGGAAGCATAACCCATTTGGTAGTAGGCAACTGGTCCGTTGGCAAACCCGAACACGGTCGTAAAGACCATCAGGACCAAACTGGCCAGGCCAATTTGTTTTTTGTTTGACATTATTTTTCGCTCCTCTATAAATAAAAATAAAATGTCTATAAATGCTTCAATACTATTATACGACTGATTTTAATAAGTGTCGTTATATATTCGTAAAAAAACGTCTTTTTGGCAATTATTCGTCTTTTTTTGAATAAAAATAACGCTGAAAGCGATTACTAAGTTAATAATTATAAGTGAATATATGCATTTAAAGGTGAATATTCTTTTTTGCTCGTTCTATTTAATATGGCAGATTGTAAAATTTAAGTTGAACATTTTAGTGGACAGAAAAACCCATAAAGGTCTTTAATGGTGTCGTCACAACATTCCATTAGAAAGAAGGACCTTTATGGGC
>NZ_JACJKU010000006.1 GCF_016901675.1 Limosilactobacillus coleohominis | reverse complement strand
AGGGCAATTACCGTGTGTGTATTTTTTGGGGTAATTGTCCTTTTTTATTGTCATCATATACAAAAACGGCACTGATGAAAACTCATCAGTACCGAATAGTGTAGAACCGTTTAACCGAGCGTTAGGTCTTTTTTTAATTAATCTATTTTAAAACCAGATAAAAGAACTGTGTTCCTGCAAAATTAGGCTGATAGCCAACCCCCATGATAGAAATGGGATAAAAGGGAGGGTGCGTTGTTTCAATAAGTAGGCATACACTAACCCAAGTAAACAGGCGATAGCAACGGCGCGCATACAGATAGTCGGACCAATTAATAAGGTTGTAATGACTATAAAATCGATATCGCCATTGCCAATTGAATCAACAAAATAACCAAGGCATAAAATAATTACCCATATAAAAGTAATCATGTTAAAAGAAGGGACGATCGCTAACCAATGCAAAGGAACTAAGCCGACAAATAGTAGACAGCTAACTCTCTGGTCAAACCAGTCTTGTACACAGAGAGCCAGTAAGCAACAATCAATAACTAAGAACAATAAATAATCTGTGAGGTTACATAAGGGAATTAACATCCAGATTAACCCGTTGATAAACTCAAAAATTGTCCATATGGGATTGATTTTGTTGTGACAGATTTTACAATTACCACCTTGAATTAAGAAACCTAGAATAGGCACTAATAAGAGAATCTTAATTTTTTGTTCACAATAGTCACAAATTGAACGTGAGGACGAATAATTGGGATGACATTGCGTTAAGTATCGCCAACTCATTGTTGTAATAAAAGAGGACCAACATGCACCCCAAATAAAGAGTAGAAATTTCAAAAAATCACCTCACTATCTATAGACGGCAAATGACAAAAAAATTAAGAAAAAAGAGATTCGTTTAAAGAAGCATTTGACATTGGATCCACGTCATGTTAAATTATTCAAGGTGCTTTCATTAGCAGCGAGTGTGTCTGTCGACGGACAGACTGACGTCCGCGATAGCACAAATTAAATAACATCCATTTTTTTATACTTCAAAAAGAACCACCTGGATGTGTGGACTTAAATTTAAGAAAGGGGATTAATTATGCCTACAATTAATCAACTGGTTCGTAAGGGCCGTAAGAGTCATAAGGACAAGTCAAAATCACCTGCCCTTGGCTTTGTTTACAACAGTTTTAAGAAGGAAGAAGTTAAGACTCCATCTCCACAAAAGCGTGGGGTTGCAACCCGTGTTGGTACTATGACACCTAAGAAGCCTAACTCAGCTTTACGTAAGTATGCCCGTGTACGTCTTTCTAACTTAATCGAAGTTACTGCTTACATTCCTGGTATTGGTCATAACCTTCAAGAACACTCAGTTGTTCTTATTCGTGGTGGCCGTGTTAAGGACTTGCCTGGGGTTCGTTACCATGTTATCCGTGGTACGCTTGATACTGCCGGTGTTGAAGGACGTCGTCAAAGCCGTTCTAAGTACGGTACTAAAAAGCCTAAGGACTAATCAACAGAGGGAGGAAATAAGAAATGCCTCGTAAAGGACATATTGTAAAACCAGAAGTATTACCAGATCCAATTTACAACTCAAAGCTGGTAACAAGCATGATTAACCACTTGATGTTAGATGGTAAGCGGGGAACTGCTTCAAAGATCTTATATCAAGCATTTAACTCAATTAAGGACCAAACTGGTAACGATCCAGTAGAAGTGTTTGAACAAGCAATTGAAAATGTTCAACCTGCACTTGAAGTTAAGGCTCGTCGTATTGGTGGTTCTAACTACCAAGTTCCAATCGAAGTTCGTCCAGATCGTCAACGGACTTTAGCACTTCGTTGGTTAACTCAATACGCACGTCTTCGTGGTGAACACACAATGGTTGAACGTTTGGCTGCAGAAATTATTGATGCTTCTAACAACACTGGTGCTTCCATCAAGAAGAAGGAAGATACATTGCGGATGGCCGAAGCTAACCGGGCATTTGCTCACTATCGTTGGTAATAAACTGAAACTGGTTGCCTAGCTAGTTTCGATAAGGGCGACGCAACTAATACATCACGTCACCCTTTTTTTAAAGAAAGATTTGAAGGGAGATAAATAAAAAGATGGCTAACAAACGTGAATATCCACTTGCCAAGACCCGTAACATTGGTATCATGGCCCACATTGATGCCGGTAAAACCACTGCTACTGAACGGATCCTTTACTACACTGGTAAAATTCACAAAATTGGTGAAACACATGATGGTGCTTCTCAAATGGACTGGATGGATGAAGAAAAGGAACGTGGTATCACTATCACTTCCGCCGCTACTACTGCGGTATGGAAAGATCACCGAATCAACATCATCGATACCCCAGGACACGTTGACTTTACTGTCGAAGTTGAACGTGCACTTCGTGTTCTTGATGGTGCGGTAACGGTGCTCGATGCCCAAGCCGGTGTTGAACCACAAACTGAAACTGTTTGGCGTCAAGCTGACGATTTCGATGTTCCACGGATCGTTTTCGCAAACAAGATGGATAAAATGGGTGCCAACTTTGATTACTCAGTTCAAACTATCAAGGATCGTTTGAATGTAACCCCATTGCCTATCCAAATGCCAATTGGTGCTGAAGATGACTTTGCTGGTGTTGTTGACCTAGTTAAGATGGTTGCCTACGTTTATGATGAAGATAAGTTAGGTACTAACTGGGATACTGTTGACATTCCAGCTGACATGAAGGATGAAGCTGAAAAGCGTCATGATCAAATGCTTGAAACATTAGCTGATGTTGACGACAACATCATGGAAAAGTACCTTGATGGTGCTGAAATTTCCGTTGATGAGATTAAAGCAGCTATTCGTAAGGCTACATTAGCAGAAGAATTATTCCCAGTATTAGCTGGTTCAGCATATAAGGATAAGGGTATCCAAATGATGCTAGATGCAGTTATTGACTACTTACCATCTCCACTTGATGTTAAGCCATTTGTTGCTCATGATGCAGATGGTAACGAAGTTGAATTAACTGCTGGTGATGACAAGCCATTCGCTGCCTTGGCATTTAAGATTGCTACTGACCCATTCGTTGGTCGTTTAACATTCTTACGTGTCTACACTGGTTCACTTCAATCTGGTTCTTATGTTTTAAACGCAACTAAGGACAAGCGTGAACGGATTGGTCGTTTGCTTCAAATGCACTCTAACCAACAACACGAAATTCCAGAAGTATTCTCTGGTGATATTGCAGCGGCTATTGGTTTAAAGAACACTACAACTGGTGATTCCTTAACTGATCCTGATCACCCATTACAACTTGAATCCATGGACTTCCCAGAACCAGTTATTCAAGTTTCTGTTGAACCTAAGTCCAAGGCTGACCAAGACAAGATGGACAAGGGTCTGCAAAAGCTTGCTGAAGAAGACCCAACCTTCAAGACTGAAACTAACCCTGAAACTGGTGAAACTCTGATTGCCGGAATGGGTGAACTTCACTTGGACATCATTGTTGAACGTCTTCGTCGTGAATTCCATGCTGAAGTTACTGTTGGTAAGCCACAAGTTTCCTACCGTGAAGCATTTACTAAACAAGCAAGTGCACAAGGTAAGTTCGTACGTCAATCTGGTGGTAAAGGTCAATATGGTGATGTTTGGATTGAATTTACACCACTTGACGAAGGTAAAGGCTTCGAATTTGAAGATGCCATTGTCGGTGGGGTTGTTCCTCGTGAATACATTCCAGCCGTTGAACAAGGTTTGAAGGAAGCTATGGAAAACGGTGTTCTTGCCGGATATCCATTAGTTGACATGCATGCTAAGCTGTACGATGGTAGTTACCACGAAGTCGACTCTTCTGAAGCTGCATTTAAGGTTGCTGCATCATTAGCACTTAAGAACGCTGCTAAGAAGGCTGACCCAGTTATCCTTGAACCAATCATGAAGGTTGATATTGTTACTCCAGAAGACAACCTTGGTGATGTTATGGGACATGTTACTGCTCGTCGTGGTTCAATCGATGGAATGGAAGAACGTGGTAATGCTCAATTAGTACACGCCTTTGTTCCATTATCAGAAATGTTTGGTTATGCAACTACCTTGCGTTCAGCTACTCAAGGTCGTGGTACATTCACAATGACATTTGACCACTACTCAGCTGTTCCAAAGTCAGTTCAAGAAGACATCATTGCTAAAAATGGTGGCAACAACTAATCTGATAAAATAAGATTAAAAGTCTGCATTTGATGCAGGCTTTTTTATTTGGCTAAAAAATAATTCTGTAACCAATTTTTAACATAAAAATTCAAATTAATTGTTATAAACCCTTGCGACTCCGCCAATTCTCTAGTATTATGGTTAAGTGCTTGAATTTATAGAGGGTATAACTATGCCCCTGGGTATTGATTCAAGATCACAAGCGTTGAAGTGGAAGGTTGCGACACACCCGGCCGCTTTGCCACAGGATGTGGCGGTAATTTCCATGGAGCTAGTCAAATTTTAAATCTGACGAAGGAGGGAACATAATGGCAAAACAAAAGATTCGTATTCGTTTAAAGGCTTACGAACACCAAGTCTTAGATCAATCTGCAGATAAGATTGTTGAAACAGCTAAGCGCACAGGTGCTCAAATTTCAGGTCCTATTCCGTTACCAACTGAACGGACTTTGTACACGGTGCTTCGTTCACCACACAAGTTCAAGAAGTCACGGGAACAATTCGAAATGCGTACCCACAAGCGTTTGATTGACATCGTTGATCCTACGCCAAAGACAGTTGACTCATTAATGAAGCTCGACTTGCCAAGTGGTGTTGACATTGAAATTAAGCTTTAATTTAAACTTATAAATAACAAGCTATTATAAAAATCAAAATAAATTGGAGGTGTACTCATGACCAAAGGAATCTTAGGTAAAAAGGTCGGCATGACTCAAGTTTTTACTGATAACGGTGAATTAGTACCAGTTACTGTAATCGATGTAACTCCTAACGTTGTTATGCAAGTTAAGACCGTTGAAAATGACGGTTACAATGCTATTCAACTTGGCTTCGATGACAAGCGTGAAATCTTGAGCAACAAGGCTGAACAAGGTCATGCAGCAAAAGCAAAGACGGCTCCTAAGCGCTTCATCGGTGAAATCCGCGACGCTGAATTAGGAGACGACATCAAAGTTGGAGACGAAGTTAAAGCGGATATTTTCGCTGAAGGTGAAACAGTTGATGTAACTGGTATCACCAAGGGTCATGGTTACCAAGGTAACATCCATAAGGATGGTCAATCTCGTGGTCCTATGGCACACGGTTCTCGTTATCACCGTCGTCCAGGTTCTCTGGGTGCCATCATCAACCACGTCTTCAAGGGTAAGAAACTCCCTGGCCGTATGGGTGGTAATACTCGGACTATGCAACACCTACAAGTTGTTAAGGTTGATACCGAAAACAACGTATTACTCATTAAGGGTAATGTTCCAGGTGCAAACAAGTCTTATGTAACTATTCAAAACTCAGTTAAGGCTAACACTAAGAAGAGCCTTAGCAAACAACACAACAATTAAGAAAGGAGGAAGTAAATTATGACTAGCGTTGCATTATTCAAGCAAGATGGTAGCCAAAACGGTACTATCGATTTAAACGATGCAATCTTCGGTGTTGAAGCTAACGAAAATGCTGAATACGAAGCTATTATTCGTCAACGTGCTTCACTTCGCCAAGGTACACACGCAGTTAAGAACCGTTCCGCAGTTAGCGGTGGTGGTAAGAAGCCATGGCGTCAAAAGGGAACTGGTCGTGCTCGTCAAGGTTCAATTCGTTCACCACAATTCCGTGGCGGTGGTATTGTATTTGGCCCAACCCCTCGTTCATACAATTACCGTCTTCCACGAAAGGTTCGTCAACTTGCTATTAAGTCTGCTCTTTCTCAAAAGGTTGCAGATGACAAGTTCGTTGTAGTTGACTCCATTAACTTTGATGCACCAAAGACAAAGGAATTTGCTGGTGTATTAGATAACTTAAAGGTCAACGAAAAAGTGTTGATCGTTGTAACTGACGATGACAAGAATGCTGAATTATCAGCTCGCAACTTAGCAAACGTTAATGTTGTTACTCCATCTGGTGTAAACATCTTAAACGTTGTTGATGCTCAAAAGATCGTCATTACGAAGTCAGCTCTTTCTCAAGTAGAGGAGGTGCTCGCATAATGGAAGCACGCGATATTATTTTACGTCCTGTAATTACAGAAGCATCAACTGCTGCTATGGACAACAAACGTTATACATTTGATGTTGATTTACGAGCAACTAAGACTCAAGTTAAAAATGCTGTTGAAGAAATTTTTGATGTTAAAGTTGTTAAAGTTAACATTATGAATGTTAAGGGTAAGCAAAAGCGTCAAGGTCGTTACGTTGGCTACACTAAACGTCGTCGTAAGGCAATCGTACAGCTTTCTGCTGACTCAAAAGAAATTAAGTTGTTTGACGAAAACAACGACTAAATTCGAAAAGTTAGGAGGAAAGAATAGTGGGAATTCGCAAATACAAAGGTACCACTAACGGTCGCCGTAACATGAACGGTTTTGACTTCGCTAACATTACGAAGACAACTCCGGAAAAATCATTATTGGCACCTTTAAAGCATACCGCTGGTCGTAACAGCCAAGGTAAAATGACTGTTCGTCACCGTGGCGGTGGTAACAAGCGTCAATACCGTATCATTGACTTTAAGCGTATCAAGGATGATGTTCCAGCTACTGTTAAAGCCATTGAATATGATCCAAACCGTACTGCTAACATTGCATTGTTAGTTTACGCTGACGGTACAAAGTCATACATCTTAGCACCAAAGGGGCTTGAAGTAGGTATGACTGTTCAATCTGGTCCAGAAGCTGATATCAAGGTTGGTAATGCTCTTCCATTAAAGAACATTCCAGTTGGTACTGTTATTCACAACATTGAATTAAAGCCAGGTAAGGGTGGTCAATTAACCCGTTCTGCTGGTACTTCAGCACAATTACTTGGTAAGGAAGAAAAGTACGTCTTAGTTCGTCTTTCTTCAGGTGAAGTTCGGATGGTTCTTGCAGCCTGCCGTGCTACTATTGGTTCAATTGGTAACGAAGAACGTGCACTCTTGATTAAGGGTAAAGCTGGTCGTAACCGTTACGCCGGTCGTCGTCCACATGTTCGTGGTTCTGTTATGAACCCTAATGATCACCCACATGGTGGTGGTGAAGGTAAGCAACCAGTTGGTCTTCCATCTCCACTTTCTCCATGGGGTAAGAAGACTGTTGGTAAGAAGACTCGTTCACACAAGGCTCGTTCCAACAAGTTTATCGTTCGTGGTCGCAAGCGTGGACCACACACTCGTTAATTGAAATAATAGTAATACCTGAGAGGAGGTACAAATATGGCTCGTAGTTTGAAAAAGGGACCTTTTGCAGATGCTTCTCTGCTTAAAAAGGTTGAAGCACAAGCCGATAACGAAAAGAAGACTGTTATCAAGACTTGGTCACGTCGTTCTACCATTTTCCCAAGCTTCATTGGTTACACCTTTGCAGTTTATGATGGTCGTAAGCATGTGCCAGTTTACGTGCAAGAAGATATGGTAGGTCACAAGCTTGGTGAATTCGTACCAACACGGACTTTCCATGGTCACGCATCTGATGACAAGAAGACAAAAGCTAAGTAGTAAGGAGGGACTTGAATAATGGCTGAAAACATTACTTCAGCTAAGGCAACCGCTAAGATGGTTCGTGTATCATCTCGGAAGGTTCGTCTTGTTTTAGACACTATCCGTAACAAGAGCGTTGCTGAAGCATTTGCTATTCTGAAGTTCACTCCAAATGGTGCTGCTTCAGATGTTGAAAAAGTTTTGAAATCTGCTGTTGCAAACGCTGAAAACAATTTTGACCTTGATCGTGCTTCATTAGTTGTATCAGAAGCTTTTGCTAACGAAGGACCAACCCTTAAGCGGTTCCGTCCACGTGCTAAAGGTTCTGCTTCACCAATTAATAAGCGGACTAGTCACATTACAGTGGTTGTTACAGAAAAATAGGAGGAATGAATAGTGGGTCAAAAGATTAATCCTAATGGTTTCCGTGTTGGGGTCATTCGTCCATGGAGTGCCAAATGGTACGCAGATAAGAAGCACTATGCTGAATATCTAAACGAAGACCTTCGGATCCGTAAATACATCGAAAAGCGACTTGCTGATGCCTCTGTCTCAACCATCGAAATTGAACGTGCTGCTAACCGCGTCAACGTTTCAATTCATACCGCTCGACCAGGAATGGTTATTGGTAAAGGTGGTTCAGAAGTTGAAGCACTTCGTCTTGAATTAAACAAATTAACTGGCAAGCGTGTCCACATCAACGTTGTAGAAATTAAAAAGCCTGATTTGGATGCACACTTAGTTGGTGAAAATGTCGCACAACAACTTGAAAACCGGATTGCTTTCCGTCGTGCAATGCGTGGCGCTATGCAACGTGCAATGCGTGCTGGTGCTAAGGGAATTAAAATCCAAGTTGCTGGTCGTTTGAATGGTGCTGATATGTCACGAGTTGAATCATACTCTGATGGTACTGTTCCATTACATACACTTCGTGCAGATATTGATTATTCATGGGATGAAGCTCGTACCACTTACGGTGCTTTAGGTATTAAGACCTGGATTTACCGTGGTGAAGTGCTCCCCGAAAAGAAGAATGACTCAAAAGGAGGGAAGTAAAACATGCTAGTACCAAAGCGAGTTAAGCACCGTAAGGTTCAACGTGGTCACCTTCGTGGTGAAGCCAAGGGTGGTAAGACTGTTGCTTTCGGTGAATTTGGTTTGCAAGCATTAGATTCACATTGGATCTCAAACCGTCAAATCGAAGCCGGTCGTATTGCAATTACCCGTTACATGAAGCGTGGTGGTAAGGTATGGATTAAGATCTTCCCACACCTCTCATACACTAGCAAAGGTGTTGGTGTCCGGATGGGTAATGGTAAAGGTGCTCCTGAAGGATGGGTTGCACCAGTTAAGCGCGGTAAGGTATTATTCGAAGTTGCAGGTGTTTCTGAAGAAGTTGCACGTGAAGCTTTACGCCTTGCCGGTACTAAGATGCCAGTTCGCACTAAGATTATCAAACGTGAGGAAGTAGGTGGACAATCTCATGAAGAGTAAAGATTTTGTAAAAGAACTGAATGGATTAACCACTGATCAATTGCTTAGCCGTGAAAAGGAATTGAAGGAACAATTGTTTAACTTACGTTTCCAATTAGCAACCGGCCAGTTGGAAAACACTGCAAGCCTTAAGAACGTTCGCAAGGACATTGCACGGGTTAAGACAGTTCTTCGCCAACAAGAATTAAACAAATAAAGAATACGAAAAGGAGGATTAGCGCATGAGTGACGAACGTAATGCACGTAAGGTGTACCAAGGCCACGTTGTTTCAGATAAGATGGACAAGACTATTGTAGTATCTGTTGACACTTACAAGAGTGCCCCAATTTATGGCAAGCGTGTTAAATACTCAAAGAAGTTCTATGCCCACGATGAAAACAACGAAGCTCACATGGGTGACACTGTTCAAATCATGGAAACTCGGCCGCTTTCTGCTAAGAAGCGTTTCCGGCTGGTTAAGGTTGTCAAGAAGGCCGTTATTCTTTAATGCCTTTGTCAACAATCCAAAGAAATTCGTATTCTAAATTCTTACAAAAGATGGAAGGAGGACATTAACCGTGATTCAACAAGAAAGTCGGTTGAAGGTCGCTGATAACTCTGGTGCCCGTGAAATCTTGGTTATCAAGATTTTAGGTGGTTCCCGTGTTAAGACCGGTAATATTGGTGATATTATTGTTGCTACTGTAAAACAAGCAACACCAGGTGGCGTTGTCAAAAAGGGTGACGTTGTTAAGGCTGTTGTGGTACGGACTAAGCATGGTCTGCACCGTAAGGATGGTTCATACATCAAGTTTGATGAAAACGCCGCTGTTTTGATCAACAACGACAAGAGCCCTAAGGGTACCCGTATTTTTGGCCCAATCGCTCGTGAGTTACGTGATGACGACTTCATGAAGATCGTTTCACTGGCCCCAGAAGTTCTTTAAGATTACCAAAAATAAGGAGGTGCACTACCACATGTTTTTAAAGACAGGTGACAAAGTTCGCGTCATTACCGGTAAGGACAAGGGTAAGGAAGGTACAATCAAGAAGACCCTTGCCAAGGAAAACCGTGTAATCGTTGAAGGTATTAATAAGATTAAGAAACACCAGAAGCCAAGCAATTCTAACCCTAATGGTGGTATTGTAGACGCTGAGGCTCCAATCCAAGCATCAAATGTTATGCTCATGGACCCATCAACTAACGAACCAACCCGTGTTGGTTTTAAGGTTGTTGATGGCAAGAAGGTACGGATTGCCAAGAAGTCTGGTAAGCAAATCGACTAATCACTGTGGAAAGGAGGAACAAAATTCTCATGGAAAACCGTTTAAAGGCTAAGTACGAAAAAGAAATTCGTCCATCATTAATTGAAAAGTTTAACTACTCTTCAGTAATGGCTGCTCCAAAGATTGACAAGATTGTTTTGAACATGGGTGTTGGTGACGCAACTCAAAACTCCAAGAACCTTGACGAAGCTGTTGAAGAATTAGGTTTAATTTCTGGTCAAAAGCCAGTTATTACTAAGGCTAAGAAGTCAATCGCCGGCTTCCGTTTACGTGAAGGTATGAAAATTGGTGCCAAAGTAACCTTACGTGGTGAACGTATGTATGATTTCTTGGACAAGTTGGTAAATGTTTCATTACCTCGTGTTCGTGACTTCCATGGTGTATCAAACAAGTCATTTGATGGTCGTGGTAACTACACATTAGGTGTACGTGAACAACTAATTTTCCCAGAAATTAACTATGATAATGTTAAGCGTGTTCGTGGTTTAGACATTGTAATTGTCACTACCGCAAATACTGATGAAGAATCACATGAATTATTGGCTCAATTAGGAATGCCATTCGCTAAGTAAAAGGGAGGTTTCACAAAAGTGGCTAAAAAATCAATGATCGCTAAGTGCAAGCGTCCAGCTAAGTTCTCTTCACGTGAATACACACGTTGTGAACGTTGTGGCCGTCCGCACTCAGTTTACCGTAAATTCCACCTATGCCGGCTTTGCTTACGCGACCTTGCCCATGAAGGTAAAATCCCTGGCATGAAGAAGGCTAGTTGGTAAACAATTCGACAAAAGGAGGAAAAACATCGATGTCTATGAGTGATCCAATTGCAGATTTCTTAACTCGTATTCGTAACGCTAACATGGCGCACCACGAAACAGTTGAAGCACCTGCATCAAAGATGAAGAAGGACATTGCTGAAATCTTAAAGCAAGAAGGTTTCGTACGCGATGTTGAATATGTAGATGATAACAAGCAAGGCATCATCCGTGTATTCTTAAAGTATGGTCAAGATGGCGAACAAGTTA
Source organism: Limosilactobacillus coleohominis (assembly GCF_016901675.1). GTDB lineage: Bacteria > Bacillota > Bacilli > Lactobacillales > Lactobacillaceae > Limosilactobacillus > Limosilactobacillus intestinavium. Next base: position 28,389 of record NZ_JACJKU010000006.1, on the reverse strand, counting down.
TTTCCGGTTTAAAGCGGATTTCCAAGCCTGGTTTACGGACATACGTTAAGGCTGATGATGTACCAAAGGTTCTGAATGGTTTAGGTATTGCTATTATCTCAACATCAAATGGTGTTGTTACAGATAAAGTTGCTAGAGCCAAGAAGGTCGGCGGCGAAGTTATTGCTTACGTTTGGTAGAAAGAATAGTCGATAGGAGGTGTATTTATGAGTCGTATTGGTTACAAGGAAATTGACTTGCCAAAGGGCGTCGAAGTTTCACAAGAAGGTAACGTCGTAACTGTTAAGGGCCCTAAGGGTACTTTAACTCGTGAAATTTCTCCACTTATTACGATGACTGTTGATGGTAACGTCGTAAAATTCGACCGTTCCGGTGATGATAACCGTAACCGTTCTTTACACGGTACTACCCGTGCAAATGTTAACAACATGGTTGAAGGTGTAGTTAATGGTTACTCCAAGACCTTGAAGTTAGTCGGTGTTGGTTACCGTGCACAAATGAAGGGCAAGACCTTGGTATTAACTGTTGGTTACTCAAACCCAGTTGAAGTTGAAGTACCAGAAGGCCTTGAAGCTAAAGTTCCTAACAACACTACTATTGAAATTAGTGGTATTGATAAAGAACGTCTTGGTGAATTTGCTGCTTATGTACGTTCAGTTCGTTCACCAGAACCTTACAAGGGTAAGGGTATTCGTTACGAAAACGAACATATCATCCGTAAGGAAGGTAAGACTGGTAAGTAAAAAATACTTATTAGCAAGTTAAAATAAAAATCGAAAAGAAATATAGAGGTGACAGTTGTGATTTCAAAACCAGATAAGAACAAAATCCGTCAACGCCGTCATAAGCGTGTTCGCGGTAAGATCTCTGGTACTGCAGAGCGCCCACGTTTAAGTGTTTACCGTTCTAACAAAAACATTTACGCTCAAGTAATTGATGACGTAAAGGGTGTGACGCTCGCAAGTGCCTCAACTTTAGACAGTGAAGTTAACGGCAAAACTAAGTCAGAAAAGGCTGCCGGTGTTGGTGCATTAGTTGCCAAGCGGGCAAATGAAAAGAACATTACTAACGTCGTATTTGATCGTGGTGGATATCTTTACCATGGACGTGTTCAAGCCTTGGCTGAAGCTGCACGTGAAAACGGACTGCAATTCTAATAAGAAGGAGGAATAACCTGTAATGGCTAAATCAACATATATTGACCCAGCTAAGCTCGATCTTGATGATCAAGTTGTTGCCATCAACCGGATTACCAAGGTTGTTAAGGGTGGTCGTCGTATGCGTTTTGCTGCCCTAGTTGTTGTTGGCGATCGTAATGGCCATGTTGGCTTTGGTACTGGTAAGGCTCAAGAAGTTCCAGAAGCTATTCGTAAGGCATCAGCTGCTGCTCAAAAGAACTTGATTGAAGTTCCTATCGTTGGTACTACCATCCCACACGAAGTTATCGGTACTTTTGGTGGTGGTAAGATCATGCTTAAGCCAGCTGTTGAAGGTTCTGGAGTTGCTGCTGGTGGTGCCGTACGTAACGTTATGGAACTTGCTGGTGTTGGCGACGTTACTTCAAAGCGTTTAGGCTCAAACACACCTATCAATGTTGTTCGTGCTACATTTGAAGGCTTGAAGTCATTGAAGAGTGCTGATGAAGTTGCCAAGCTTCGTGGTGTCTCAACAGACCACCTTGCTGAATAATAGGAGGACAAAATAATGGCTAAAGTTAAAGTTACTTTAATCCGGAGTGCTGCCCACCGTCAACCAACTCAACGTCGGACAGTTAAGGCCTTGGGCCTCGGTAAGTTACACAGCTCCGTTATCCTCCCAGATAACGCTGCTACTCGTGGAGCAATTTTCAAGGTTGCTCACTTAGTTTCTGTTGAAGAAGTTAAGTAATCAAAAATAATCATAAGGAGGTGCCAACCTAATGAAATTAAATGAATTAAATCCTTCTGAAGGTTCTCGTTTCAAGCGTCTTCGTAAGGGACGGGGATTGTCATCCGGTCACGGTTTCACTTCTGGCCGTGGTACCAAGGGTCAAAAGGCTCACGGAAAGACTCGTCTTGGTTTTGAAGGGGGCCAAATGCCTTTATACCGGCAAAAGCCAAAGCGTGGATTTACCAGCATGAATCATAAGGACTATGCATTAGTAAACTTAGCTGCACTTAACAAATTTGATGATGGTGCAGAAGTTACTCCTGATGCTTTAGTAGAAGCTGGCGTTATCAAGAACACTAACAACGGTGTTAAGATTCTTGGCAGTGGTAAGTTAGCTAAGAAGTTAACTGTTAAAGCTAACAAGTTCTCTGCTTCAGCTGTTAGCGCAATTGAAGCTGCTGGTGGTAAGACTGAGGTGATTTAATGTTCACAACCGTCAAAAATGCATTCAAGGTTAAGGAGATTAGAAGTAAAATCTTTTTCACCTTGTTTGTATTGATTGTTTATCGGTTAGGTGCATCCATCACTGTTCCAGGAGTTAACGCTTCGGCGTTAGCTCAGATATCATCAACTGGATTAGCTTCCATACTGAACACGTTCAGTGGTGGTGGCTTAGAAAATTATTCCTTATTTGCGATGGGTGTATCACCATACATCACCGCACAAATTGTGGTTCAATTACTTCAAATGGATATTGTGCCTAAATTTGTTGAATGGAGTAAACAAGGTGAAGTTGGTCGGAGAAAGCTTAACCAAGCTACACGATGGTTAACCATTGTGCTTGGTTTTATCCAATCAATCGGAATTACGGCCGGATTTAACGCCTTGAGCACTATTAAATTGGTGAACAATCCGGGAGTGACAACATACTTGACAATTGGTCTGATTTTAACGGCAGGAACAATGTTTGCTACCTGGTTAGGTGATATGATCACTGAACGGGGATTAGGAAACGGTGTTTCAATGTTAATTTTTGCCGGGATAATTGCACAATTTCCAAAGGGATTGCATCAATTATGGGATGACCAAATTGTTGGTGAATCCGGGACTGCACTATGGCAAGGTATTGGGTTCATTGTGGTCGTTGCAATTTGTTTATTGATCATCGTTAGATTTGTAACATGGGTTCAACAGGCTGAAAGACGATTGCCAATTCAATATACAAGGCGGACAACAACTTCTCCTAAAAGTAGTTATCTACCATTAAAGATTAATGTTTCTGGTGTTATTCCGGTTATTTTTGCTGGATCGTTTATATCGACGCCACAAACCATTTTAATGGCTTTCCAAAGAACTCATGGTGGAGATACTTGGTATCAAGTTATGACTAATATTTTTAATATGCAGTCAGGACCAGGTATTACTTTGTATACGTTATTAATTGTTATCTTTACTTTCTTCTATGCTTTTGTTCAAGTTAACCCTGAGAAATTAGCGGAAAACTTGCAAAAACAAGGTAGTTACATTTCTGGTGTTTGGCCAGGCAAAGGTACTCAAACCTACGTGTCTGGTTTATTGATGAGACTGTCAACTGTGGGTGCACTTTTCTTAGGTGTTATTTCATTAATTCCATTGCTGGCAAGTAACATTTGGAATCTAAGCCAATCAATTGGTTTAGGTGGTACTAGTTTGCTAATTGTTGTTCAAATTGCATTAGATGTCGATCGACAATTAAACGGTTTAACAATGAAACGTGAATACATTGGATTTATTCATGAATAATTAGGAGGAAATTGCAATGAGTATGAACCTCGTTCTAATGGGTTTGCCAGGTGCCGGTAAAGGTACCCAAGCACAAAAGATTGTTAAAGACTTCGATATCCCTCATATTTCAACTGGTGATATTTTCCGAGCAGCTATGAAAAATGGCACGCCAATGGGAATTGAAGCAAAGAAGTACATTGATAAAGGGGAATTGGTTCCTGATGAAGTAACTAACGGCATCGTTAAGGAACGATTAGCTCAAGATGATACCAAAAATGGATTCATGCTTGATGGATTTCCTCGTAATCTTGCTCAAGCTAATGCATTAAATGAAATGCTTGCCGAAGATGGTCGTAAATTGGATGCGGTTGTTAATATTCATGTTGAACCAAGCGTATTAGTAGATCGTCTTTCTGGTCGTTTTATTTGTAAAAATTGTGGAGCCACTTACCACAAGCTTTACAATCAACCAAAAGTTGAAGGAACTTGTGATGTTTGTGGACATCATGAATTTTTCCAACGTGATGATGATAAACCAGCTACTGTAAAGAATCGTTTGGATGTTAACATTAAGTTGAACACTCCATTGGTTGATTTTTATGAAAAGCAGGGAGTGCTTCACCAAATTAATGGTGAACAAGATATTGATAAAGTTTATCAAGATGTAAAGGCAGTATTAGAAAGTCTTTAGTGAAATGCTTTTAATATCTTGCACTCAGTAGCGGTCTATGCTAAACTATGCAAGGTTTATCTAGCTCGTAGTGGGTAGCAATAATGCACCCACCTTTTTACGTAATTTTGAGTCCGGCAAGGAGGAACCATTCAGTGGCAAAAGCTGATGTAATCGAAGTTGAAGGTAAAGTTACTGAAACTTTGCCTAATGCAATGTTTAAAGTTCAACTGGAAAACGGTGTTGAAATTTTAGCTCATGTTTCTGGTAAGATCCGTATGCACTATATTAAGATTTTACCTGGAGATCGGGTTAAAGTGGAGATGTCCCCTTATGATCTGACTAAGGGTCGGATTACTTTCCGGTTTAAATAAGTCTTAGTCTACACTAGAGGAGGATTTTATAATGAAAGTACGACCATCAGTTAAAAAGATGTGTGATAACTGCAAGATCGTTAAGCGTCGTGGTCGGGTTATGGTTATTTGCTCTAACCCTAAGCACAAGCAACGTCAAGGTAAGTAATTTATTAAAGAAACGGAGGTGTAATAATGGCTCGTATTGCTGGTGTCGATTTACCTCGTGATAAGCGAATCGTAATCGGCTTAACATACATTTATGGGATTGGTAACTCAACTGCTCAAAAGATTTTGGCTGATGCAGGTGTTTCTGAAGATGTACGTGTTCGTGATTTAACTCCAGATCAAGAAGAAAAAATTCGTGCACAAGTAGAAAACATCAAAGTTGAAGGTGATCTTCGTCGTGAAGTATCCTTGAACATCAAGCGTCTACAAGAAATTGGTTCTTACCGTGGAATGCGTCATCGTCGTGGTTTACCTGTTCGTGGTCAACACACTAAGAACAATGCACGTACTCGTAAGGGTAAGGCAGTTGCAATTGCTAACAAGAAGAAATAATTAGAAAAGGAGGTTTGTTAATCTATGGTAGTCAAGAAATCGCGTAAGCGTCGTGCGAAAAAGAATGTTGAAACTGGTGTTGCACATATTCACTCAACATTTAACAACACTTTGATTATGATTACTGACGTACAAGGTAACGCAGTTGCCTGGTCGTCAGCTGGTGTCTTAGGCTTTAAAGGAAGTCGTAAGTCTACTCCATTTGCTGCTCAAATGGCTTCAGAAGCTGCTGCTAAGCAAGCAATGGAACATGGCATGAAGACCGTTGAAGTTGAAGTTAAGGGTCCAGGTTCTGGTCGTGAATCAGCTATCCGTGCTCTTCAAGCAACTGGTCTTGAAGTTACAGCTATTCGAGATGTAACTCCTGTACCACATAACGGTTCTCGTCCTCCAAAGCGTCGTCGTGTTTAATGAGAGCATCAACGGCGATGTTTCAGTCAGCCAGATGCCTTTTTGGTAAATACGATCCACGTTTTGAAAGGGGTACTAGAGTAGAATGATCGAATTTGAAAAACCAAACATTCACAAAGTTGAGGAAACCGATAACTACGGTAAGTTTGTTGTTGAACCACTAGAACGTGGTTATGGGACCACTCTTGGTAACTCACTTCGGCGTGTTATGCTTGCCTCATTACCAGGTGCTGCAATTACCAGCATTAACATTGATGGAGTATTGCATGAATTTAGTACTGTTGAAGGGGTTACTGAAGATGTTACCCAGATTATTTTGAATCTTAAGAAAGTTTCCTTACGGATTGATTCTGAGGATGCAAAGAATTTGGAATTGGACGTCAAAGGTCCTGCTGAAGTAACAGCCGGGGACATTCAAGGTGACGGTGACGTTACTATTTTGAATCCAGATCTCCACATTGCTACAGTCGCTGATGGTGCAGAATTGCACATTCAAATGACTGCTGATAAGGGTCGTGGATACTCCTCTGCTGATGATAATAAGGCACGGATGGACTTAGCAATTGGTGTATTACCAATTGATTCCATCTATACCCCAATCGAACGTGTAAACTACACCGTTGAAAATACTCGGGTTGGTCAAAACAATGACTACGACAAGTTGACTCTTGATGTTTGGACTAATGGTTCTTTAACACCAACTGAAGCAGTTAGTCTTGCCGCAAAGATTCTGACGTCACACTTAACGATGTTTGTTAACTTGACTGAAGAAGCACAAAGTGCCCAAGTGATGGTTGAACGGGAAGAATCACACCAAGAAAAGGTACTTGACAAAACAATTGAAGAACTTGATCTATCAGTTCGTTCATACAACTGTCTTAAGCGGGCAGACATTCAAACTGTTAAAGATTTAACAGAGAGAACTGAGGCTGATATGATGAAGGTTCGTAATCTTGGACAAAAGTCATTAGATGAAATCAAGATTAAGTTGAACGATCTTGGTGTCGGCTTTCGTCAAGAAGATTAATTAATTTAAAGACTAAAGGAGGGAGCACTTCATGAGTTACCGTAAATTAGGACGTACTAGTTCACAACGTAAAGCTTTATTACGTGACTTAACTACTGATTTAATCGTTAATGGTTCAATTAAGACTACTGAACCTAAGGCTAAGGAAGTTCGTAAGACCATGGATCAAATGATCACTCTCGCTAAGCGGGGTGACCTTGCTTCACGTCGTAAAGCTGCTGCATTTGTTCGTAATGTAGTTGCTGACGTTAAGGAAGATGGCGATGACATTAAGGTACAATCAGCTCTTCAAAACTTATTTGAAGAACTTGGTCCAAAGTACGCTGACCGTAATGGTGGTTACACACGTATTTTGAAGACCATGCCACGTCGTGGTGATGGTGCCAAGATGGTAATTTTGGAACTTGTTTAGTTCAAAATTAGTTAAATAATCGTAATAAAGAATCACTACGATTGATGGTATAAAGCGTTATGATGATGGGAATTATTCCTTAGTCTAGCTTGAATGTGATTTAATCACGCGCCTCAATTGTAAGTGATTTTTTTGTATACAATAATATTTTTATTCCTTTTAGTGCTAGCAGTGCTTACTTTTGGTAAAATGATAATTGAGTTTATAAATGGAGGAGAAGTATATGGCAATCGTGGAAGTTAAAGGTGTTTCCTATACTTATCCTGGTAGCAATGAACCGACATTGAACGATATTACAGTTTCGTTTCCTACAAAAGAATGGACAACAATTATTGGTCATAATGGAAGTGGAAAAAGCACTTTAGCAAGATTAATTGACGAATTAATTCCAACTAGTGCCGGTGAAATCATTGTGGATGGAGTTCCAGTAGATGCTGAGCATGTGGGTGATGTTCATCAAAAAATAGGGTTTGTTTTTCAGAATCCTGAAAACCAGTTTGTCGGTACAACAGTTGAGGATGATGTTGCATTTGGATTAGAAAACCATCAAGTTCCAAGGGATAAAATGCAATTTAGGATTAAGCAGGCTTTGAATGATGTCAATATGCTAGAATTTGCCAAAAAGGAGCCAGCTCAATTATCCGGTGGTCAAAAACAACGGGTTGCAATTGCTGGTATTTTAAGTTTGCGTCCCAAAATTTTAATTTTTGATGAAGCTACCAGCATGCTAGATCCTCAAGCTCGCTTGAATATAATTCAATTACTAAAAAAGCTGAAAGTTGAAAAGGGTTTTACTATTATCGCTATCTCTCATGATCCTGCTGAGGCTGTGGCAGGTGATAATGTTGTTATCCTTGATCATGGCAAAATTATGGCAAGCGGAAAGACTACTGACATTTTAACTAATCACGATTTAATGAATCGTTATAATCTTGGATTGCCTTTTACAGAACAACTAAAGGCAAAACTAAAGGCAAAGGGGATCCCTTCCCCAGAAGTATACCTAGACGAGGAGCAAATGATTCAATGGTTGAGCCAGCAATAAAAATTGAAGATTTAAGTTATATATATAGTCCGGAAACTGCATTTGCGTACCAGGCCTTAAGTAATATTAATTTAACCATTCAGGGTGAAACCATTACTGCAGTAATCGGACATACTGGGAGCGGTAAGTCAACACTGATGCAACTTGTTGATGGTTTACTAATACCTACCAATGGCTCTATTACTGTTGGTAAAGTGAAGGTAACACCTAATTCCTCCAAGGAGGATTTTGCTCAGTTACGCAATCACGTTGGCTTTGTATTTCAATTCCCTGAGTCACAGCTTTTTGCAGATTCAGTTATTCAAGACGTCATGTTTGGTCCCTTAAACCTAGGAATGAGTGAAAACGCTGCTAGAAGAAATGCTAAAGAGGCGTTAGAACGACTAAGTTTTCCGACGAACTTATATGAACGATCACCTTTTGAACTATCTGGTGGGCAAATGCGTAGAGTTGCGATTGCCGGTGTCTTGGCAATGGATCCTAAGATCTTAATTTTGGATGAGCCTACTGCTGGGTTAGACCCAAATGGCCGTAAAGAGTTAATGCAATTGGTTCAACAACTTCACGAAGAAGGTAAAACTATTATCTTGATTACACACCAAATGGAACAAGTTGCTGAATATGCGGATCAAGTGGTTGCATTAAGTCATGGACAGGTTGCTTTTAATGGTTCACCACATGAACTATTTGATGATCAGTCCCGTTTACAAAAGATTGGATTAGTAGCTCCTCAAACAGTTCGCTTTGCTCAGAAACTTCAAGAACAAGGGGTTCACATAACTAAGTTGCCTATGAATGTCGATGAATTAGCTGAGGAGATTATCAAGGTGAAGAAGGGAATGACAGGTTATGGGAAATAAAGTCATTTTTGGAATTTATGTTCCAACTAACTCCATTATTCACCGACTAGATCCTCGTTTGAAATTCATGGTTTGTTTTTGGTATGTAATCTTAGTTTTTTTTGCAAATAGTGTTTTAACCAATATTTGGCTGGGATTAGTATTATTAATTTTTATGCGTCTAAGTAAAGTTTCTACCAAAATGTATTGGTCCGGAATAAAGACTTTAATGTGGGTAATTATTGTTACAGCTTTAGTGCAATTATTCTTTTCTGCGGGTGGTCATACTTATTGGCAGTGGCATTTTTTGAGTATTACTTCTGCCGGAATTGTACAGTCAATTTATTTGATTTTACGATTTGCGTATATTATTACGATTTCAACCGTTTTGACAGTCACCACTACCACACTTCAGTTGGCGGATGCCATCGAACATCTAATGAAGCCGTTGAAATACATTAAGGTGCCTGTTAACCAAATTGCAATGATGTTATCCATTGCCTTAAGATTCATTCCAACTATTATGAGTGAAGTTCAAACGATTATGAATGCTCAACGAGCACGTGGAATGGACTTTTCACAGGGAAATCTATTTCAAAGGGCTAAAAAGCTTGTTCCGGTGATGATTCCTTTGTTTGTGTCCTCATTTAAACGTGCAGAGGAACTGGCTATTGCTATGGAAGCGCGCGGATATGATCCAAATAGGGAAAGAACTAAGTATCGTGTATTGACATGGCAATCAAGGGATACTTATGCACTACTGTTAGTGGTATTAATTTCAATCATCTTATTCGCTTTGAAAATTGTTTTTTAGGAGGACAGTGTGGTTCGATATAAAATTACTTTTGCTTACGATGGCACTAACTTTTCTGGCTTTCAAATTCAACCTCATAAACGGACAATTGAACAAACTTTAAAAACAATCGTTAATCGGATGGCAAAAAATCCTGAGCCTGCTATTTCAATTATTGGATCGGGAAGAACTGATGCTGGTGTCCATGCGTTAAATCAGGTCGCACATTTTGACTTTCCATACCATATTCCTGAAAAGTCAATGGTACGGGCTTTAAATAGTCAGCTTCCATTGGACATCATCGTCAAAAAAGCTGAAATTGTTTCGCATGATTTTCATGCTCGCTATAATGCCCATAAAAAGCGTTATCGCTACCGAGTGACTCAAGGAGAGTTTGTGGATCCTTTTAAACGTAACTATACTGCCCATTATAAGTATCCGGTTAATATTGAAAAAATGAATCAGGCAGCACAAGATTTGGTAGGAACTCAAGATTTTACCAGCTTTGTAGCCTCTGGATCTCAAGCCAAGAGCAATGTGCGAACAATTTATGAAGCACAAGTTTATTATGAAGAGCATGACCATGAAATTATTTTTGAATTTGTGGGTAATGGCTTCTTATACAATCAAGTACGAATTATGGTAGCACTATTGTTGGAAATTGGGAGTGGTCAGCGACCTGTTGACGATATTCCACGGGTAATCGCAGCAAAGGATCGTCAAGAAGCTCGAATGACTGCTCCGGCAAGTGGTTTATACTTAGTAAATGTAGATTATGGTAGTAATTCCATGGAATAAATCATTGACTGACTAGTGATAATCGAGTACACTAGTAGCTGGTATTTCTTTTCCATAAATTACTCGGTACACAATTTATTGTAAAAGAAAGACAAAAATTGGAGGACTTAATCGTGAGAACGACATACATGGCAAAACCTGGTGAAGTTGACCGTAAGTGGTACATCGTTGATGCCAAAGACGTTTCTTTAGGTCGTGTAGCATCAGTTGTAGCTTCTATCTTACGTGGTAAGAACAAGCCAACGTTCACCCCTCATGTTGATACTGGTGACAATGTCATTGTTATCAACGCAGCAGATGTTAAGTTAACTGGTAAAAAAGCTAGCCGGAAGATTTACTACCGTCACTCAAACCACCCAGGTGGTTTAAAGCAACGGACTGCCGGTGACTTCCGTGCTAAGGAACCTGCCAAGATGGTTGAACAAACCATTAAGGGTATGCTTCCACACACCCCACTTGGTCGCAAGATGGGTATGAAGTTACATGTTTATGCTGGTGAAGACCACAGTCATGCAGCTCAAAAGCCTGAAAAACTCGACATTACTAACTTAATCTAAGGAGGGAACGGAATTGGCTCAACAAGTACAATACAGCGGTACTGGACGTCGTAAGGATTCTACTGCACGTGTCCGATTAGTACCAGGTTCTGGTAAGATTACTATGAACGGCAAAGCAATCGAAGACTACATTCCGTTTGCTAACTTACGCGCCATTGTCAACCAACCATTTGCAGTTACTCAAACTGAAGGTCAATATGATGTTTTAGTAAACGTTAATGGTGGTGGCTTCTCTGGCCAAGCTGGTGCAACCCGTCATGGGATTGCTCGTGCTTTACTCGCAGTCGACCCTGACTTCCGTGATGCCTTAAAGAAGGCTGGTCTCTTAACTCGTGACCCACGGATGAAGGAACGTCGTAAGCCAGGTCTTAAGAAGGCTCGTAAGGCTGCTCAATTCAGTAAGCGTTAATTTCGATTATCGTTTCAATCAAAAAAGACATCAGCAGATGCTGATGCCTTTTTTATTTTTTCAAATATTTGACAGCAAAAAGGACTTTAGTTATAATTTCAATATATTTGATAAACATTTCACAAACTTCAAAGGAGAGATAATTATGGCAAAGAAAGTTGCATTGGTTACTGGCGCTGGACAAGGTATCGGAGAGGCAATTGCCAAGCGTTTGGCTAAAGATGGCTTTGCCGTTGCCTTAGTTGCTCGTCATATGGATAGCTTAGAAAAAGTTGCTGCAGAAATTGAAAAAGATGGTGGCCAAGCCTTCCCAGTTACTGCGGATGTTTCTAAGCGGGATGAAGTATTTGCTGCTGTTAACCAAACAATTGACAAGTTTGGTGACTTTAATGTAATGGTTAACAATGCTGGTGTTGCCCCTACCACACCAATTGATACTGTTACTAAAGATGATTTAGATTATGTTTACACAATTAATGTTTACGGAACCATTTGGGGAATCCAAGCGGCTCATGAAGCATTTAAGAAGTTAGGTCACCCTGGTAAGATCATCAACGCAACTTCTCAAGCTGGTGTTGTAGGTAACCCTAACTTAACTGTTTACTCAAGTTCTAAGTTTGCTATTCGAGGAATTACTCAAGTTGTAGCTCGTGAATTAGCTGAAGAAGGAACTACTGTAAACGCATTTGCTCCGGGAATTGTTAAGACACCAATGATGTATGATATTGCACACAAGGTTGGTCAAAACGCCGGTAAGAGCGACGAATGGGGAATGCAAACATTTGCTAAGGACATTGCTTTAAAGCGTTTGTCTGAACCTGAAGATGTTGCTAATGCTGTTGCCTTTCTTGCAGGACCAGACTCAGATTACATTACTGGTCAAACGCTAGAAGTTGATGGCGGTATGCAATTCCACTAAAATTTAATATCTCTTTCATATTTGAGTATGGCACTCCAAACCTTTGTCATACTCTTTTTTATTGTGAAAAATATTTAAAAAGCGTTCTAAAATGCGGTAAAATTGTTACATTAGAAAATAGTTTGAAGGAGTCGACAGGTAGTGGCACGAAAAAGAAAGAGAAGGACAACGTCACGACGAAAGAAAAGATCAAGTTCAACTAAATGGATCACGACAATTTTAGTAATTTTAGTAGTCTTAATGGGTGGGTATATTGGACATCATCTATACCAACGCCATTTACAACAAGAAATTATTGAAAAACAGCAAAATTCGAAACGGTTATTTATCAAAGCCATTGCTCCAGAAGCTCAGGCAATGCAAAATCAGTATCATATTAAAGCGTCGATTACCATGGCCCAGGCAATTTTGGAATCCAACTGGGGGACTAGTAAATTAGCAAGCCAGTACCATAATTTATTTGGTATTAAAGGAACAGGGCCAAATTCAAAATTAATGACCACTAAAGAATATACCAAGGGTAAATGGATAGTGATCAAAGATCGGTTTAAAGTGTACCCAAGTTGGTCAGCGTCAATTAAGGATCATACGCAATTAATGTTAAATGGGACACAATATAAACAAGAAAATTATGAAAAAGTAATCAAAGCGCAAAACTATCGTGAAGCAGCGCAAGCTTTGCAAGACGCTAACTATGCAACCGATCCTGACTATGCAAGTAAGCTGATTAACGTTATTAAGACTTATAATTTAGACAAGTACGATAATTAGGAGAATCATTATGCAAGAATTAAAAGAGAAAATTGAAAAGTATGGAACTGTATTGCCAGGGAATGTCTTAAAAGTTGATGGATTTTTAAACCACCAAGTTGACACAGATTTAATGTACAAAATTGGTCAAGAATTTGCCAAGCATTTTCAAAATCAAGGAATTACAAAGATCTGGACTGTGGAATCATCAGGGATTGCCCCTGCAGTAATGACTGGATTGGCAATGCATTTACCAGTTATCTTTGCACGGAAGCATAAGAGTTTAACACTCAATGACAACATGTATACTGCTGATGTGTATTCTTACACCAAGAATACAACTAATCGAATTTCAATTTCCAAGAAATACGTTGATAAGGGTGAAAAAGTTCTGCTAATTGATGACTTTTTGGCAAATGGTCAAGCAGTTGAAGGAATGATGGAAATTGCTGATCAAGCGGGAGTAGAAGTTGCCGGAGCAGGAATTGTAATTGAAAAGAGTTTCCAGCCAGGTGGTAAGGAACTGCGTGATAAGGGTGTAGAAGTTTACTCATTAGCTCGGGTAAAGGCCTTAACCGATGATGGCCACGTGGTATTTAATTAATGAAGTGAGGGTGCGATTATGAGTACGGATGTTTTGTACCATGGAAATACGCTAGGTATTATGGGAATTGACCGGAATGGTAAGAAACTAATTATGGCAGCCAAAGAGGCCGGGTTAAATGTTGGTGTTTACCTAGACCATGCTGAACCTGAAAATACTAAGTTAGCGGATTTTACAGTCATTGGTAACTATCGTGATAAGGAAAAGTTAACAGAATTTGGTGAGAATTGTGATGCCGTAATTTATGAAACTGCTTCTATTGATTCAATCGTGATCAAATACTTAAGCAAGTATACTAACATTCCTCAAGGGCTAGACCCACTTGAAATAATGCAGGATCGTTTGATGGAACGAGCATTTCTAGATCAAATTAACGTCAACGTTGCACCATACGTCACTGTAATTGGCTTAGATGATATTTATCAATCAATTGATTCTATCGGTTATCCTGCTGTTTTAAAGCCAATTCAACGTGGTGTTGGTGAAGACTCCCTAATGATTACTAAGGAATCTGATATTGCCCGTGCATCTGACTTTATGAAGGCAGGTACTTATCTTCTGGAGTCATGGATTGATCATACTGCTGAATATGCCATGACCATGGCCATTGATAACGAAGGAAATCATTTATACCCATTAAGTGAACTGCAGTATGCAGAAGGCCACCGTTTGCAGGCCGTAAAATCTCCAGTAATTGTTCCAGATGACATGCTTGAGGAAATGAAACGGATTGCTAACTCAATTGGTAATCAACTAGGGTACAAAGGAATTATTTCAGTAAACTTTTATGTTACTAGCACTGGTAATTTGTATCTGAAGGACCTTGAGCCTGGAGTGTCCACAAGTGCTAACATCTTTACCGAAAGCGCTAATGTTAGTCAATATGAACAACAAGTTCGTATTTCTGCTGGGCGTCCCGCACACTTTATTGAGGAAGTTCAACCAGCAATCTTTATGATTGGTCGTCAAGAACAGTTGTCTGCGCTAGAACGACAAGCATTAATTCGTGACAACTGGAAGTTCAGCTTTTTTGAACCAAATCAAAGTGAACGTGATCAAGTTTATGCATACGTTTGGGCAACTGGTAAAGACACTACCGTTGAAGAAATTCAAAACCAAGTTGATGATACCGAAGTATGGGTGAATTCAGAACATGAGGATACCAATCCAACTGAATAACTAAAAAGGAAAGGCGAATAATATTTTCGGCTTTCCTTTCTTTTGCTCATTAACTCAAACGGAAGTTTGGTATAATATTCTGTAACTGATTTTAAGAGAGGATGGAATGTCGTGACAATGGAATCACCACTGGCAGGAATGAACGATAAACAGCGTGAGGCAGTTCTCGCAACTGAAGGTCCGGTCCTAGTAATGGCAGGAGCAGGTTCTGGTAAGACACGTGTGTTAACCCATCGGGTAGCATATTTGATTGAAGAAAAGAATGTTTTACCATGGCATATTCTAGCAATTACTTTTACTAATAAGGCCGCCCGTGAAATGAAAGAACGGATTGGCAAGTTGCTTGGTGAAAGTGCTAATGACATCTGGATTTCCACTTTCCACGCATTATGTGTTCGTATTTTACGTCGTGATATTGATAAATTAGGTTTTAACACTGCATTTACCATTGCAGACCCTGGTGAACAGCGGACGTTGATGAAGCGGATTTGTGAAGAACTGAATATCGATACCAAGAAGTTTGATCCTCGGCAACTATTAAGTGCAATTTCTAATGCGAAAAATGCAATGCTAACACCTGATGAATACGAAAAACGATATCAGGATCCTTTCCGTAAAATGGTTGGTCGTACCTACCGTGTTTATCAACGTGAATTAGAAACTAATCAGACGCTCGACTTTGATGATCTGATTATGAAGACAATTCAATTGTTCAAAACTGATTCTGAAACCTTGAAATATTACCAAGATAAATTTCAATACATTCATGTTGACGAATATCAGGACACCAATGATGCACAATATGAGCTAGTTCATATGTTGGCTGATGGTTATCATAATCTTTGTGTTGTTGGTGATGCAGATCAAAGTATTTATGGTTGGCGGGGAGCTAACATGAACAATATTTTGAACTTTGAAAAAGATTATCCTGATGCCAAAACGATTATGCTGGAACAAAACTACCGTTCCACTCAAACGATTTTGAATGCTGCTAATGAAGTGATTGCCAATAACTTAAAGCGGAAAGATAAGAATTTGTGGACTGAGAACGGTCAAGGAGATAAAATTTCTTACTACCGTGCGCAAAGTGAACATGATGAAGCTTATTACGTCGTTAAAAAGATTCAGGAGCAGATGCGTGAACATGGGTATAAATATGGCGATTTTGCTGTTTTGTATCGTACCAATGCTCAATCACGGGTGATTGAAGAAACATTTTTGAAGAGTTCGGTTCCATATACAATGGTTGGCGGCCATAAATTCTACGATCGAAAAGAAATCCGTGATATTCTGGCATACTTAACCTTAGTTGCTAATCCCAACGATTCCATGAGTTTTGAACGGGTTGTGAATACCCCTAAGCGAGGGATTGGTCCAACTAGTATTGACAAGTTACGTCAATTTGCTTCTAGTACCAATTCTTCATTATTAACAGCTACCCAAAATATTATGATGGCTAATGATATTTCAACTAGTGTTCGTAATAAATTTGATGGCTTTGCTCAAGAAATGATGGCAATTCAAGAACAAGCGGATGCCCTCTCAATTACCGAATTAACAGATTTAATTTTAGATAAGACTGGCTATCGGAAAGCTTTGGAAGCTGAAGCTGAGAAGAGTTTACAGGCTCAATCAAGATTAGATAACTTGGACGAATTTAAATCTGTAACGCAGGAATTTGATAAGAATAATGCTGACGATGCTGCTAACGCTCAAGAGAAATTAACCCGGTTCTTAACTGATTTGGCACTGGTTTCCCCACAAGATGATATTGAAGATCAAGAAAATACGGTTACTTTAATGACTTTGCACGCTGCTAAGGGGCTAGAGTTCCCAGTTGTCTTCTTAATTGGAATGGAACAAAGTATCTTCCCAATGGCACGGGCATTGAATAACGAAGAAGAAGAGGAAGAAGAACGTCGTTTAGCATACGTAGGGATTACGCGAGCTCAAAAGAAATTGTTCCTTACTAACGCAATGTCACGTGTTCTATACGGACGTATTCAACGGAATCCTGAATCAGAATTTATTGATGAAATAAATGATGATCTATTGGACTTCGATAATAATCAAAGCATGCGGACACCATTTGGGAGTGGACGCAGTAGTTATAATCAGCGAGCCGCAACTGCCACCACTTACCGCAGCTCAACAGGACACCATTCTTATTCTTCGGCTGGTAAACGGGTTGCACCTAAGACCAATCCTGGAACAGGAGCTGATAAGCAATCTTGGAATGCTGGTGACAAAGTTAAACATAAGAAATGGGGCATTGGCACTGTCGTTGCAGTTAACGGTACTGGTAGTGATATGGAATTAGACATTGCCTTCCCTAAAGAAGGGGTTCGTAGACTGTTAGCAACGTTTGCACCAATTGAAAAGGTAGATGAATAAAATGGCAGATCAACCATTAACGTTAGCAGAAGCTAAAAAAATCATTGGACCACTGCGCCAACAACTAATTCAATGGGGAAAAGAATACTACGAGCAAGATCAACCTACTGTTGAAGACTACGTTTATGATCGTGAATATCAGCGCTTAGTATCTTTAGAATCACAATTTCCAGAATTAGTGACCCCTGATTCACCAACCCAAAGAGTGGGTGGGCAAACGGATACGCAATTAGCAAAAGTTACTCATGATATTCCAATGTTATCCATGGGTGATGTCTTTTCTGTTGAAGAACTTCATGATTTTAATCTTCGCCAACAAGATAGCTTATCCCATCCCACTCATTTAGAGTATGATTTAGAATTAAAAATTGACGGACTATCACTTTCACTGGTTTATGAAAACGGGCGCCTTGTTCAGGCATCAACCCGTGGTAATGGGGTTATTGGTGAAGATGTGACAGCTAACGCAATGACAATTAAGGACATTCCTCACCAATTGCCTGAACCACTGTCTGTGGAATTTCGTGGTGAATGTTATATGCCAAAGGCTTCTTTTGTGAAGTTAAATGAAGAGCGGGAAACTAATGGGCAACCAGTCTTTGCCAATCCACGGAATGCCGCTGCTGGAAGTTTGCGTCAACTTGATCCTCAAGTCACTGCTCGCCGGAATTTAGCTACTTTTATGTACTATGTTCCTGAATATGAAAAAATTGGGGTTACTACTCAAGAAGCGGCATTGCAGCGGATGCGTGATTTAGGGTTTAATGTTAATCCTAATAATCGGACAGTTCATAATGAAGACGAGTTAGCAGAATACATTAATGAATACACTGCTAAACGTGATGATTTGGAATATGGCATTGATGGTATTGTAGAAAAAGTTAATGACTTAGCAACTGAACAACAGTTAGGCAATACCGTAAAAGTACCGCGCTGGGAGATTGCTTATAAGTTTCCTCCTGAAGAACAAGCAACGGTGGTTAGAGACATCGTATGGACTGTTGGACGGACAGGAAATGTAACACCAACTGCCGTAATGGATCCTGTTCAATTGGCTGGGACCACGGTAAGTCGCGCTTCATTGCATAATCCTGATTACCTTCAAGAAAAAGATATTCGGATTGGCGATACCGTTCTTTTACATAAGGCTGGTGACATTATTCCTGAAATCTCTCGGGTAGTGCTGGGAAAACGCCCGGCTGATAGTGAAGAGTATCAGATTCCTACGCATTGTCCAGTGTGTGACTCTGAATTAGTCCACTTAGATGGGGAGGTCGCTTTACGATGTGTTAACCCAATGTGCCCAGCACAAATTAAGGAAGGATTAGCACACTTTGCATCACGAAATGCAATGAATATTGATGGGTTAGGTCCAAAAATTATTGAACAACTTTGGGATAAGAAATTAGTACGTGATTTTGCGGATTTGTACCGGCTCAATAACGATCAATTATTAACTTTAGATAAATTTGGTGCTAAATCTGCCTCTAACCTATTGACATCAATCGATAATAGCCGTCATAATTCAGTCGAACGTTTATTATTCGGTTTAGGAATCCGTCATGTTGGTGCTAAAGTTGCCCGTTTAATCGCTGAACACTTTGGCTCGCTGGATGCTGTCATGAACGCTACTGCCGAGGAAATTTCCGCAGTAGATACAATCGGACCAACAATTGGTGACAGCGTCGCTACTTATTTTGCTAACGATCAGGTTCACCAGTTGATTCAAGAATTAAAAGATGTGCAAGTTAATATGCAATACACGTCTGCTTCAACTGTTGACAGTGATAGTGAGTGGAATGGTCAACGGGTAGTTTTAACTGGTAAATTATCAACATTAACCCGTGCGGAAGCTAAGGAATGGCTGGAAGAACACGGTGCAAAGGTAACAGGGAGTGTTTCTAAGAAGACTAACCTGTTAATTGCAGGAGAAAAAGCCGGTAGTAAATTGCAAAAGGCTCAGCAGTTAGGAGTACCAGTATGGGATGAACAACAACTGAGTCAAGCAATGAAGGAGGAACAATAAGCTCGTGAAAGCTAAAAAACTACTAATTGTGGGAACGCTATTACTTTCAACTATTGTATTGGCTTCCTGTGGTAAGAGCTCTAGTAAGGGATATTCAACAACTGGTTCAACTGGTGGAACCTATCAAGGAGTTATCAAGGGCGGCCACTACAAAACTAGTAAAGCCCGTGGTGTAAATATTAACCAAAATAATAACCAATACAATTTAAAGAGTTTTGAAAGTGGTTTAACGGATGTCTCTAAACGGGTCTTTTCCACTAAAAACTATATTTTTCAAGAAGGTCAATACCTAAGTACTGATACCATTGAAAGTTGGTTAGGACGGAAAACTAAGAGTAATCCTAATGGGTTAAACCCCACTCGAGGTAAGAAGAGTGACCCTAATCCTGAGTATATTCAACAAATTGAAGAACAGGATTATATGACAGAAAGTGGCAGTTCCTTAAAACTAAAAGGAATGACCATTGGTATTGGTATTAACAGTGAATACAATTATCATAAAAAGACGGATGGACCTTCATACACCAAAAAGATTTCCGATGAAGAAGTTCAACGGCAAGGTAAGATTGCTGCTGATAAAGTCTTAAAACGTCTTCGCCAACGGAAAGATTTGAAGAACATTCCAATTGTTATCGCACTATACAAGCAAGCTCCAGATGATAGTTTGGTTGGTGGAACATTCTTTGCTTACAGCAAGAATAGTGGTAGTTCCGTTTCCACCTGGCATAAGTTAAACTACAAGAACACTGTTTTGCCAAAGGCTAATGCTGAAACCAGTCAAAATTCTGGTAGTTCAACTGACAACGATAGCTTCTCAAACTTCAAGAGTCAGATTCAGAACTTCTTCCCGAACTTAAGTGGTGTTACTGCTCAAGCTCAGTATCATAATGGTAGTTTGTCTGGAATGCACATTACGATTACTACACAATTCTATAGTCAATCAGAAATTTCCAGTTTTACTGCTTACATTGCTCGGGCCGCAAAACGTTACTTACCACACGGAATTCCAATTGACATTAAGATTCAATCCGATTCCGAAATGCAAGCGGTAGTTTACCGGAATTCAGGTTCGGATAACTTTCAATCACATGTCTTTAATTCATATTAATAAACACCAAAAGATGCCTCGTTCAGAAGCATCTTTTTTTGTTTTTTAAAAAGCGGTTTGATGGGCGGTCAAAGGTCGATTCATGTGATAAAATGGTTTAGTGTAATATTTTGAAAAGAGGTTAAGAGAATGGCTGAAAAAATTGATCGGCAAGAAGTAAAGCACGTCGCTGACCTCGCCAAGTTGTCTTTTGATGATGCGGCACTTGACAAGATTACTCCACAATTGGAGGAAATCATTGATTTATTTACTGACTTGCAGAAGGTTGATACAGATGGTGTTGAACCAATGTACAGTCCTACTACTGAACACAGTGTACTGAGAGAAGATAAAGGGGTCCGCAGTGGTCAACGTGATGAGTTACTAGCCAATGCACCTGAAACGCATGATGGACTCATTAAGGTTCCTGCAATTATTGATGAAAGTGAGGACGGCGAATAATGAATTTTAATGATACTAATATTACCGACCTTCATAATCAATTAGTTAAGGGTGAAGTTAGTGCTACAGATCTAACTAAGGAATCCTTCAAGCAGATTAAAGCTACAGATGATGATGTTCAAGCCTTTCTAACTTTGAATGAAGAAGCAGCGTTAAAGCGGGCTGCTGAAATTGATAAAAATGGTATTGCTGAAGATCAGCTCTTAGCAGGTATTCCTTTGGCTGTAAAGGACAACATTGTCACAAAGGGGCTAAGAACAACCGCAGCTTCTAAGATTTTAGGAAATTTCACACCGGTTTATGATGCCACCGTGATTGAAAAGATGAACCAAGCAGGCTTTATTAATGTTGGTAAAACCAACATGGATGAATTTGCCATGGGATCATCTACTGAAAATTCTGGCTTTAAAAAGACTAAGAATCCTTGGGACTTAACACGGGTTCCAGGTGGTTCTTCTGGTGGTTCAGCTGCTGCAGTTGCTGCAGGTGATGTTTTGGCTGCCTTCGGTACTGATACTGGTGGTTCAATTCGTCAACCAGCATCATTCAACGGGATTGTTGGAATGAAGCCAACATACGGTCGTGTTTCTCGTTGGGGAATCATTGCCTTTGGTTCTAGTTTTGACCAAGTTGGTTGGTTGAGTAACAACGTTAAAGACAACGCTATTTTAATGCAGGCAATTAGTGGTTTAGATAAGCATGATATGACATCCGCTAATCAAGAAGTACCAAACTGGGCTGCAAATCTAGACAAAGCTAGCGTTAAGGGACTCAAGATTGCTGTTCCTGAAGAATATACTAGCGATGCCATTGATGATGACGTTCGTGAAGTTATTCAAGCAGCATTGAAACATTTTGAATCATTAGGTGCTACTGTGGATACCGTTTCTCTGCCACATACCAAATATGGTGTTTCAGCCTACTACATTTTGGCATCATCTGAGGCTTCATCTAACTTACAACGTTATGATGGAATTCGTTATGGCTTCCGTGCTGATGACGTTAAGAACCTGGACGATGTTTATGTGCGGACCCGGACAGAAGGCTTTGGTGATGAAGTTAAACGGCGGATCATGTTAGGAACTTTCTCACTTTCTGCCGGATTCTACGATGCATACTTTAACAAAGCAGCTAAAGTTCGTCGGTTGATTGCAGATGACTTTAACAAGGTCTTTAAGGACTACGATGTTATTTTAGGTGCAACGGATGCTTCAACAGCCTTTAAGATTGGTGATAAGGTAACTGACCCAACTAAGATGTACCTTAACGATGCATTGACCATTCCGGTTAACATGGCAGGATTACCAGCTATGTCCTTGCCAGCAGGATTTTCTAAGAAAGATGGGATGCCTGTTGGTTTGCAAATCATCGGTAAACCATTTGATGAACAAACTGTTTACGATGCTGGATACGTTTTTGAACAAACTACCGACTTCCACAAGAAGAATGCTAAGTTAGGAGGTCAAAACTAAGATGAACTTTCAAACGACAATCGGACTCGAAGTTCACGTTGAACTGAAGACTAATTCTAAAATTTATAGTCCATCACCAGTTCAATACGGTGTGGAACCAAATTTAAACACTAACGTGATTGACTGGGCCTACCCAGGAACTCTGCCAACCTTGAACAAGGGAGTAGTTCGTGATGGTATCATGGCTGGATTAGCATTGCATGCTAACATTACTAAGCACATGCACTTTGATCGTAAGAACTACTTCTATCCAGACAACCCTAAGGCTTATCAAATTACTCAATCAGAAACACCAATTGCTACCGATGGTTGGGTAGAAATTGAAGTTAATGGTAAGAAAAAGAAAATTGGTATTGCAGAAATGCACATCGAAGAAGATGCTGGTAAGAACACGCACACGGGTGAATACTCCTACGTGGACTTGAACCGGCAAGGGACACCATTAATTGAAATTGTTTCTAAGCCAGACATTGCATCAGCTGACGAAGCGGTTGCTTATTTGGAAGCTCTACGGCAACGAATCCAATTTACAGGGATTTCTGACGTTAAGATGGAAGAAGGTTCCATGCGGGTTGATACTAACATCTCCATCCGTCCATTTGGTTCTGATAAATTCGGTACTAAGACAGAAATGAAGAACATCAACTCCTTCAATTATGTTAAGAATGCTTTGGAATTCGAAGAAAAGCGTCATCAGCAAGTGATCCTTTCTGGGGGAACAATTGCTCAGGAAACCCGACGTTATGATGAAGCAACTAAGGAAACTGTTTCCATGCGGAGTAAGGAAGGTAGCGAAGACTACCGTTACTTCCCAGAACCAGATATTCCACCTCTGGATGTTTCTGATGATTGGATTAATGAAATTAAATCTGAAATGCCAGAAATGCCTGGCGAACGTCGTGAACGTTACACCAAAGATTTAGGCTTGTCTGATTACGACGCCATGGTCTTAACTCAGACTAAGGAAATGTCCGACTTCTTTGACGCGGCAGTTAAGGCTGGTGGAGACGCTAAGCGGGTTGCCAACTACTTAATGAACGACGTTAACAGTTACCTGAATGATGAACAAGTTGACTTGCCAGATACTAAGTTGACACCAGAACACTTAGCCGGCATGGTTAAGTTAATCACTGATGGTACAATTTCTTCTAAGATGGCAAAGAAAGTCTTCAAGGGAATTATTGCGGGTGAAGAACCAGCTTCCTATGCGAAGGAACATGGTTTGGTTCAATTATCCGATCCAAAAGAATTGCAACCAATTATTGATGATATTTTGGCTAATAACCAACAATCAATTGAAGACTTTAAGAACGGTAAAGATCGGGCTGTCGGCTACTTGGTTGGTCAAATCATGAAGCAAACTCGTGGTAAGGCCAATCCACAAGTGGTTAACAAGCTTTTGATGAAGTCATTGAATGCACAATAATCAGGAGGTCAGCGATGCGAAAACGAGCACGGATTATTTATAACCCAGTGGCCGGTCGCGAAGCAATGCATGATGACCTGGCTGACATCTTAACAATCTACGAGCAGGCGGGCTACGAAACCAGTGCTTTTGCGACTACTCCAGAACCTGATTCCGCCAAGCATGAGGCAACGCGAGCAGCAAACGAGGGGTTTGATCTATTAGTAGCTGCTGGTGGTGATGGAACTTTAAATGAAGTCATTAATGGGATTGCAGGGTTAGAAAAACGCCCTCGATTAGCAATCATTCCTGCTGGAACAACTAATGACTATGCACGGGCATTACATGTTCCTCGGGAAGATCCGGTTGCTGCAGCTAAGTTGATTTTAAATAAAGACAACCATTTTAAAATTGACTTGGGGAAGGCCGGCGACAACTACTTTATGAATATTGCTGCTGGTGGAACATTAACTGAATTAACCTATGATGTATCTACTCAAATGAAATCATTATTTGGTTATTTAGCTTACTTTGCAAAGGGTGCTGAAATGCTTCCGCAAGTGAAGCCAGTTCATATGAATATTAAGTATGATGGTCAGGAATTTGATGGAATGGCATCAACAGTCTTTCTGGCACTTACTAACTCGGTAGGTGGCTTTGAACAAATTGTTCCAGATGCCGCTTTAAATGATGGGATGTTTTCACTGATCATCGTGAAGGACAGTAACATGGTCGGCTTAATGCAGCTTATGGCAAAAGCTCTCAAGGGAACTCACCTTGATGATCCTCGCGTGATTTATGTCAAAGCAAAGGATGTTCAAATTACACCCCTAGATACTAAAGATCGTCTTATGATTAACCTTGATGGTGAATATGGTGGAGATGCACCAATGCATTTCCAAGCATTAAAACAACATTTGGATATCGTAGCGGATGTGAGTGCAATTCCAGAAAATGCAATTGCATCGATTGATCCGGACATGAAAAAAGCAGAAGATGATTTTGTGCGTGGTGTCGATCAAATCGGTAAAGAATAGTAAAAAGAGGCCGGGACCAGGTTCCGACCTCTTCTTCGTACAACGCACTGGAGGAAGAAAATGAAAGTTAAAACACCAGTTTACAAAAACGATCATATTACCAGTAAGGTGGTTGATCTGACATATCAAGGGAACGGTGTAATTAAAGTCGAACACTATCCCATCTTCGTACCTAATACTTTACCAGGTGAAGAAGTCGAAATTGTTGTAACCAAGGTAACCAGAAACTTTGCTTGGGGCAAAATGGTTAAATTAATTTCCAAGAGTCCTGATCGGGTTGAAATGAAGGATCAGCGGTATCTACAAACTGGAATTGCTCCATTGGGGAACTTAAAATATCCAGCTCAGCTTAAGTTTAAGCGTCATCAAATTCAAGAGTTACTAGAGAAAGCGCATTTGGATGATATTCAAGTGGCACCAACAATGGGGATGGAACACCCTTATGAATATCGAAACAAAGCGCAGGTACCTGTTAAGCTGATTAAGGGTCAATTGCAAACCGGCTTTTACAAACGGGGCAGTCATGACTTAGTTCCAATTGAAAACTTTCTAATCCAGGATCCCGTTATTGATCAAACAATTAAAATTGTGCGTGACCAACTGCGTCAGTATCATATTCAACCATATGACGAGCAAACTGGACGCGGATGTATTCGAACGGTCATGGTTCGTCGTGGTTATTACAGCCATGAAGTGATGGTAGTTTTGATTTCGAATACTAAAAAAATCCCACATGTTGAAGAAATCACTAAAGAAATATCCGCAAAGGTACCCGGGATTAAAAGTATCGTGCAGAATATTAATAGTAAGCGAACTAACAAGCTTCTTGGTGATGTGAACCATACTTTGTGGGGTCAGGATACAATTAATGATCAGCTACTTGGTATTAACTTTACAATTTCGCCATTGTCTTTCTACCAGGTAAATCCTCAACAAACAGAACGTCTCTACGAAACGGCAATTCAAAATGCCGGATTAGATGGTACGCAAACGGTCATTGATGCATATTGCGGTATTGGGACGATTTCTTTGGCAGTCGCTAAGCACGCCAAAAAAGTGTATGGTGTAGAAATTGTTCCGGCAGCGATTGAAGATGCCAAAATGAACGCGAAAAATAATGGAATTGCAAATGCAGAATTTGTAGTTGGTAAGGCTGAAGAACAAATGGCAAAGTGGCAGGAAGAAGGATTGAAACCGGATGTTTTGATTGTGGACCCACCACGGAAGGGGTTGGGCGAAGAATTAATCGAAGCAACTGGTAAGATGAAGCCTGAAAAGGTAATCTATGTAAGTTGTAATCCGGCCACACTGGTTCGCGATATTCAACGTTTTATGGACCAGGGTTACCATGTAACAAAACCGATTCAGCCGGTGGACCAATTCCCGCAGACGACGCATGTTGAGAGTGTCACAGTACTTGAGCGAGCCTAAGGCGAAGCTCAAGTACTAGTGATACTCCACGCGATAGCCACCCAAGAACGAGGAACAGCGTGACGAGTGATTGGTTAGTGGCGAACCGCGGAGACCATTACAGTTGTTGAACGTAAAGAAGGCTAAGCAATGGTTGCAAAAAGCAAAATTAATAAAGTAGAAAAGATTACTAGTGAGCATTGGCGACTGCTCTTATTAGCATATCCAAGCAAACATCTAGTTCAGAATTATTTGCAGATGGGTCAAGTCTTTGATATTAAAAAAGACGACCGACCAATCGCCATTCTTGTGCTGGAGGCAGTATCAGAACGTGGCTTAGAGATAAAAAATATTGCAGTTGATCCTCGATTTGAGAATCAGGGTTTTGCTAGTCGTTTGTTGTATTTTGCTATTCAATATTCCAAAAATCACAAGTATCAACAATTACAAATAGGTACGGGGAGTACCAGCTTTAAGCAACTATACCTTTACCAAAAGTTTGGCTTTAGGGTGACCGATATTAAGCAGGACTTCTTCACAAAAAATTATAAACAGCCGATTTATGAAAATCGTTTGCTGTTAAAAGATATGTTGGTTTTGACGATGAACACCGAACACTAAAAAGCACCCAGCCAAAATAGCTAAGTACCAAATATCCCGAGTTTTCACATATTAACTCTAATTACTTCACCATCTTTGGACGTTAACTTTAGGTAGCGTTAAAAGATGGTGATTTTTGAAAAGACAAACTAGTAATTCATCAAATTCAAATCAAGTCATATTTGTCGAATTAAAGCGTCACTGCCTTGATACTGGTTTGACGACTGAATTAGTTTTGATAGCGTACTTTTAGTTACAAGTTGAAAAATTAAAATAGATCAGATATCATTGTAAATGAAAAGAGAGTAACGAGTGGTGCCTCGTTACCCTCAAACGCAGTTCAGGTGACTGGAGTTAAGCTAACCGTTATGGTTAGCTTTTTTTATTATCGCATAGGCTTTGGCACAGTCAATAATTAGCTGGCCGATTGCCACGATAACTATGGCGGCAATAATTGCCACTCCTCCAGTCTTTTCCTAATTAACATGACTTCCACCTCCACAGTTCAGATTATTTGAGGGGTGTGTAGCCACGTTAACTGCTAAGTCTTTCATGGTGGGAGCGACCCATCAATTCCGACCTAATAGCATTTTATCATAGAAACAACAAAAAGCCTGCTGGCTGGGATCCCACAAGCATGAATAGTAATGAATGAAGCATTTCGAGTTCTTAGGCATGGTGGGAAATTAACAATTATCGATATGGAACATACTGGAGAATTTAAGCGATTACTATCTCAATGTGGATGTAAGGTAACAGTTAGCCATACACTGGCATCAATGGCCTATGGGGCTGGGTCCTGACGAGTATCATAATTCCAGATAAGCAATAGGTGAAAAGTTTATGAATCTACACGATAAAATCAAGCAACAATATGAAAATAGGGATTATGATTAGCGAATCAATATCGCAATAAATTATTCCAAGCCAGATAAGTTAGGCTGGAATCTACGAGTCAGAAAAAGTATCAAGTCGCTATAATAATGCGTTGTAATCATTACTTAATGACTGATTTTTTAAGGAGAAAAAATGGCTAATACAATCGATAAAATCAAATTAGATTCTGAAAATATTTGTTTTGGCCCAGAACCGGAATTCAATGATGAAACCATACAAATCCTTACCTTATATCGAGATGGTCACTTTGTTTTCAGAGGCTACCGATATGGTGACAAAACGTTGCTGAGAAAAAAAGTAGCAAAAGTTTCTCTCAAGGAGATGCAACAATTTTTTAATGAAATAGAAACAATAGTATTAGATCCTGAATATCAAACTAATTTTGTAACAGATGTCGGAACTTGGCGAATGAGTATCCACTACCAAAATTACCAGAAACATTTCTTTGGTTCATTAATTCCTGGTTGTGGTTTTGACCAAGTATATAAGAAATTAAGAGAAATTACAAAAATCTCGCATCTTTTTGCATTTCGTAGATTGTAATATTTAAGTTAACAGTTAAATAAGTGGACAAGAAAACCCATAAAGGTCTTTAATGGTGTCGCTAAACTAATCCAAGAAAGAAGGACCTTTATGGGC
>NZ_JACJKU010000050.1 GCF_016901675.1 Limosilactobacillus coleohominis | reverse complement strand
CTCTCACTTAACAGTTAGTTCTAATTGCAAAACAAAAAACAGCCCAAGCAAAATGACTGCTTGAACTGTAAATTTTATTATCAGTACCGATTGACAAAGAACCGTTTTAGTTACTGTTCAAACTTCTCCTGACTGGGTCCCAGCAATGAAGAAGGCATCCGCTATTATCACCAATAATGGTGGAATGACCTGCCACGCCGCAATTGTTTCTCGTGAAATGCAGATTCCTTGTATCGTTGGAACCAAGAGTAAAGGAAAAGCAGCGATGGACTACATTAAGACCGGCGACGTAGTCACTGTTGATGCCAAAAATGGGGTTGTTTACAAGGGTAACGTTGAATCAATTGTTAAACCAATCAAACAAGCTACTGCTGCTGATGGAGCCGTTGTTGCAGCTGAACAATTTGCTCCAACTGGTACAAAGGTTTTGATGAACCTTGGTGATCCAGAATTAGCAGATAAATATGCTAGCTTGCCTGCGGATGGTATTGGATTGATGCGTGAAGAATTCCTCTGGACAACATACATTCATGAACACCCTCTTTACCTAATTGAAACTGGCCATCCCGAAAAAGTTGTTAATGAATTAGCTGACGGTATCAGCACCGTTTGTCGTGCCATGAGTCCACGACCAGTTGTGCTTCGGTTCTCTGACTTTAAGTCAAGTGAATACCGTAATTTAAAGGGTGGCGACAAGTACGAACCTCATGAACCATCCGACTTGCTTGGTTGGCGTGGTGCTTCTCGATACTACGATCCAAAGTATATCGAAGCCTTCAAACTAGAATTAAAAGCCGTAAAGAAAGTGCGGAACGAATTTGGCTTAAAGAACCTGAACGTCATGATTCCATTCGTTCGGCGTGTCAGTGAAGCTCAACGCATCACCGATATTATGCATGAAGAAGGACTATACCGGAGCGATGACTTTAAAGTTTTGATGATGTCTGAAATTCCATCTAACATCATTTGCGCCGATAAATTCAATCAATTTGTTGATGGCTACTCTATCGGTAGTAACGACCTCGCAATGCTGATTCTTGGCTGTGACCGGAATAATGAAACTGTTGCATCATTATTTGATGAACGTGACTTAGCTGTTAAACGTGCTATTCGTCACCTGATCAAAGCTGCTCATAAAGATGGCAAGACGGTTTCCATCTGTGGACAAGCACCATCAACTCATCCAGAATTCGCGCAATTCTTGATCCAAAGTGGTATTAATGCTATTTCCGTTAACCCTGATATGGTTAAACAAACTAAGCGGAATGTTGCTCACTTCGAACAACGAATTCTATTGGATAAAGCAACTGGCCGTGGTATTAAAGATACAGAAGATTACAGTTGGTAATCACCAGTTATACTTTAAAACGCTGAACACTCATTAATTTGAGCGCTCAGCGTTTTTTTGATCTTTATTAATTATTAGGCAAATTAGCAATTGGGTTTAAGTAGTTCCAAAAGCGTCGTGCACGATTTTGCTGATGATTTACTTGACGTAGTGTCGTCTGTAATTCCGCCAGATGGTCGGTCACAATTCCATCAACTTGTTGATTGTATAACTGACGCATCGCCCCACGATTATTTACTGTCCAGGCATAAACTAGCTGATGATGGTGGTGAGCCGCATTAATAAACCTACTATTTAATGTAGAATACTCGTTATTGAATCCACTCACTTGCGACACCGGATTAGTGAAATTATAGGCTTGTAAATATAACACCTTCATTTGCGGATTCAAGCGGTGTAATTGATGCACCGCATTGTAATCCAGCGAGTGGACGATATAGTGCCGGTGCACAATTAACTGACCATACTGCCGGTTAAATCGCTGGATAGCATCTGGAGAATCATACTGTGTAGTTTTCAGTTCTATAATCAGCTTTTGATGAATCGCACCGGCAGCACTTAAATATTCATTAAGGCTAGCAATCTTTGACCGCTGACCATTTTCATGAATCGACAAGCGTTCCAATTGTCGTAACGTCAATTGCCCTGGTCGTTTATTAACCCCGGCCAGCTTTCGTAATTTTTCATCATGCATCACCACAAATTGATGGTCTTTAGTTTCATGAATGTCCATCTCAACATAATCCGGATGATATTTACGACTAGTTCGCTTTAATGCACTAATGCTATTTTGCACTCCGTTACCATCTGTCACACCGCGATGAGACACCGTCATTGGCATTTTCAAAGACTGTCTTGCAAAATACTGTTTACTCATCATTCCAGCACTGAAGATCATTATTATTAACGCAACCGCTGTCCAACCATTGATTAGCGGCCTGGCAATTTGGTGATCATTCACGTGAGTAACTTGCACTGTCCATTCCATTAGCGTCCATGTACAGAGCATTAAGGCAACGATTTCAGCAATTACTAAGCTGATCGTACTGAACCATTGATTGTTTGGTTGGAACCAATACTGTATTCCATATAGCAAACTATTAGCCGTCCAACTAACCAATCCTGCACTAACTAAGACAGCACCTAACCGACACGTCGTTCCTTGCCACTTACCATTCAGGGTAAGTTGCTTACTTTGCACGCAAGCCTGGTTAATAGGCTGACCAGAAATATTAACTAACGACCAGATATAGAGATTACGCACCGCAATTGGCCAACTGATCA
The DNA here is from genome assembly GCF_016901675.1 of Limosilactobacillus coleohominis. GTDB lineage: Bacteria > Bacillota > Bacilli > Lactobacillales > Lactobacillaceae > Limosilactobacillus > Limosilactobacillus intestinavium. The sequence goes on along the minus strand of NZ_JACJKU010000050.1, from coordinate 8,333 downwards.
TATAAATAATAAGTGTTAGTACACATAACCACCACTTACGAGTTCCATAGTCAAGAATAAACTCAGGAATCCGGATCATAGTTAATAATGGTGTCCGAAATGCCACGCTAAAAATTGGCGTTAAAACTATGAAATCGACTAAAAAAATCAACATTGTTTTGAAGCGGATTTGCTGAACAGCCCTCCGTAGTTGGTACCAACTTTGATGCCACGACTGTCCATTAACGATGGTAACAAGCCCAATCATTAGTGCTGCTAGCATGATTATCAAAAATAACCAAAGAAGGAGTAATTCAACTACTATTGACCCTGCTACTAGCGGGTGAGTATCAATAATCCGCTTAACATTTACCAACGATGTTATGGGAACTTCGGCTTTTAAAAGGAGAACTGTGTTAATAATTCGCAATCCTTTTAGGACTAATTCCAGAATGAAATCAAGAATTAATACAATCCCTAATGATTGCCAATAGATTTTTATTTTCTGATATTTCATCATTAAAAACCTGCTTCACCCTTGTTCAATCCGCATAGTTTAGTAATTATTAGCAACGTCATATTTATCCTCCGTTGATCACAATTCATATAATTCTCCAGTTTTAACAAGGTAAAGGTAGCGATGAGCAACTGGCTGACCCGTCATCTGTTTTAGAGCTGCAGCGTATAAATTAACCTGTCCCTGATAGCGATCAATAATTTCATCCAACCGTTTCTGATCACCTGATCGTAAATAATCAGTCTTATAGTCAAACAACTCAAGACCATCTGCTCCTTGCAAATAGCCATCAATAATTCCGTGAATTAGAATTTCACCATCATCAGCGGTGAGATTCTTAAACAACTGATGACCATCCATCAGCATGGAGAACGGCTTTTCACGTTCTAAAGCTTGTGGATCTTGAAGGATTCGTTGGCCTAATGCCGTTTGATAAAATTTGACAATTCCTTTGACATCAATTTGACTCGCAACTCGGTGGTTGGCAATCAGCTTTTGTGCCAATAATTGATCAATAGTAGCCTGTACTTGTTGCTCGGTGACCTCATTAGTCGATAAATCAAGCATTTGAAAAACCAAGTGAGTAGCTGTCCCTACCTCTGTTGGCAAAGGTGCTTGGTTGTCATTTTGCATAAAATGAGGTTGGTTAAAATTACCGCGCAGGTACTGACCCTCATCCTTCACTTCTGCTTTATTAAACGTTAATCGTCCCATCTGAGTATCATCAGGATCCTGATTAGCAAACACATCCCGAATTGCAGAAACTGATTGATAGGCGGTCGTTTGTGTAGCAGCCTGGTATGGATACTTCATTGTTAAGACTTGATGGATAAATTGTCGTTCATCTGCTGTTAATGGATGACTCCCCGCATCTTGGATAATTTGTTGTCCACGCGTTGATCGTAACTTTGCTAAATTATCCTCCACTTGATTGGCTGTCAAAACTTTTAGTTCATAATCCGCATTAGGGAGTTGGACGTTGTTCCCCGTAGGCACATCATCCATACCGAATTCTTGCGGATTAAATTGCGGAGTACGAACTAAGGTCAAACCAATCCAATCTAGCATTGAATGACTATCTAATCGTAATTGAGGTCCCAAGACAACGTTGCTCCCTTGTTGCCCCTTATTCCAGCGTGTCCACAATGATTTCAAATTATTACGCGAATTCTTTTCGTTGACTGATCCAGCTAAAATGAGCCGTTGTTCAGCTCGTGTTAAGGCTACGTATAACAGCCGCATTTCCTCTGCACGGTTGGCTCTTGTAATCGCATCCGCTACGACCGTCCGTTGTGGTAGATCGTATTTAACTTTAATATGTTCAGCCGTCAATGATTGGTGTTCTCCTTTCATTGGAGCATCACCAAGATACCGAATTCCAACTCCCATATGAGGTTCTACCACAAGGTCACCAGTCGTATCATGTGAATTAAACTGGTGATTCAGGTCAATAACAAAGACAATTGGAAATTGTAATCCCTTGCTACCATGAATGGTCATTACATTTACCGCATCAGTGGCTAATTCAATTGGTGCCTCACCAAGATCTTCATCTCGTTTTTGCATTTTTTCGATGAAATTAATGAATTGATATAGCCCTTTAAAACTAGACTGTTCATATGCGTGTGCTCGTTCGTAAAGGGCATGTAAATTAGCTTGGCGCTGGCTACCACCCGGCATTCCACCCACATAGTCAAGATAACCCGTTTCTTGATAAATTTGCCAAATTAAATCAACGAGTGACTCTTGTTGTGCTGTTACCTTAAACTTCTGCAGTTGTTTCATAAATCGCAAAAGTTTCACGTGTAACTTTTTTGGATCAACATCGTATTCTTCTGGTAAATCGGTCGTATAACTTTGTTCAAAGCTTTGTAATGCTTCGTAGAAGTTACTATGACGGTTTTTCACCCTCAGATATGCCATCTCTGGCTCAGTCAAATTAACAATTGGCGAACGAAGAACTGCCACTAAAGGAATATCTTGATATGGGTTGTCGATGACTCGCAATAATGACATCATCGTCCGTACCTCAGTTGCTTTAAAGTAATTTTGTACGTCCTGGACGACTACTGGAATATCTAATTGACCAAATTGTTCCACAATTCGATTATTAGGCCCTTTCGTCCGTTCCAAAATCACAATATCTGATGGTTGAATTGGACGCTCATGATTTAGTTTTTGATCGTAAATTAGCTCTTGATTATCTAGCATTTGACGAATGCGCATGGCAATCATCCAGACTTCACCAGCGTACTTATCAGATCCTTCTGGTAATTTCAGATACCGTTGTTGATTTTCTTCATTGGTGAGTTCTGTATCATTGTCAGCATTAGCATCATATAGCATTATTTCGGTTGCCGCAGGAGTAACTTGATTCGAATCATACCACTTAGCAGCAAATTTTAATTGAGCCCGGTCATCATAAGCAACATCACCAATCTCTTGATCCATCAGTTGTGTAAAAACTAAGTTAGTAAATTCCGTAATGTTGCTCATTGAGCGGAAGTTTTCTGCCAAGCCAATCATTTCATCATGAGCGGATGATCCTTGGTATTGTTCATACTTTTCTCGAAAAATCGTTGGATCTGCTTGACGGAATCGATAAATTGACTGCTTTACATCCCCAACCATAAATAAATGGTTTAATTGCGGATCGTGTAGTCGTCCCAACAATTCATCCTGCAGACGGTTAGTGTCCTGATACTCGTCCACCATGATTTCTTTATAATGATGACGAAGTTCATTTAACACTTGCTGTCCCACATCACTTTGGTCGTTAAGGATCTGATAAGCATAGTGTTCCAGATCACTAAAATCTAACATGTGACGATCTAATTTAGCTTGCTGATAGGCTTTTCGATATTCCTTGGTCACATCTACCAGTTCTTGAACCATCTGCCGCGCCACCGCGGTTTTGGATTTCAATTGTTGCTCATTATATTGAAAATATTTTTCGTGCAAACTGCTTAACCGATTCTTGAGGATGGTCCGACCGTTTTTGGTGAGGTCTTGATAAACCGCTTTGCGTTCTGGATCATCTTTAAAACGATGTGCTTTCAATTTCCCAAAACCAACGCTATTGATTTGAGCTTGTAATTCATCCCAACTAGCAGTTTTAAGGGCTTCAAGCATATCCTTAATCATCGCAGCATCATTGTTTAACAACTCCGCAACATCATCAAATTCTGCTATTTGGGCCCGCTGTGCTAATTGTTGCCAATCGGCAAGTAATTGTTCTAAGACCTGTTGTAATATTGGCCGTAAAACTTCTTGATAAAAATGCGTTTCGACAATTGGTTCGTCACCAATTTCATAATTCTGAATCGCTTTTTGGAGCCATTTATCAGGATTAGGTTGTGCATTAGCCTCTTGATATAGTTTCTCCACTACATCTTGGAGGCCTTCTCCGACATTAGATTTCGGATCTGCAAAGTTTTCCGCTAACTGACTAAAATGCCAATCTTGCGGATCCGCCTTGGAATAATCATCCTTAAATCGTTTTTCCTGCAATTCTTCCCAAACCTGTTGCTTTAATAGCGCTTGTTCAGTTGCATCGGTTACCAACCGGTATTGAGGATCAAGCCCAATGACATAGTAATAACGCTTAATTAACTGCTCACAAAAGGAGTGAATCGTACTGATGTTAGCAAGTGCCAAACGATTAATCTGCTTCTTCATATGTTGATCATTTTTGTCTTCTATCAATCGTTGGCGAATCCGCTCCCGCATGTTCTTAGCCGCTTCCTTAGTAAACGTAACTAACAACATTTCATCAATATTAAGGTGCCGATCTTCTTTTAACATCTTAATAACCCGGTCAACAAGAACCGCTGTTTTACCAGAACCGGCCGATGCTGAAACCAATATGTCCTTATTCCGGTCATTAATCGCCCGCATTTGTTCTGGAGTTGGTTGAAATTTACTCATGTTCGTCCTCCTTTCCTGATAATTTCTTCATCACATCATCATCTGTCAAAATAATATCCCGGTACTTGTTTTGATCAAGTAAATTATCAAAGTGATAAATATCTAAGTAATCGCTATAGTCTAAGCCTGTTTGCTGATCACGACGGAATGGTCGCAATTCGACATTACCGCTAAAAATTTGCTGGGTAGCATTGATGATTAACCATTTGTTTTGTTCTAGTAACCGAGCAAGTTGCTGATCATCCACCAATAATGAACCCTTCTTTGCTTTAATTAGGTCCTTAGTCTTAGTATAGCTAAGCCCTAAAATAACTGGATCCGGCTTGTCGGCAGCCAACCCTTCATCAATTTGACGCAGAACATCATCATTGTTTAACAGGATGCCCTTATATTCATGATGCTTCAATTCAGTCATTTCTGGTGATCCTTTGATTACATCTTTATAGCTGTAATTAGGATTAAAAAGATGTAAATATAATGCTCCCGCAATTGCGGTTGGCCGCTCTGGATTAGCAATATCCAAGTTGGCTTGCAAATTATTCAAGTAAGTCAGCATTTGCAGGTCAAGACCTTCATAAGCATCTACCAGATCAAACTCCTTATTAGCTGACTTATAATCGACTACCGTCAAGTAATCTTGATGATCATTATGGATTTCATCTACTCGGTCAATCCGCCCGCGTAAATAAACTTTTCGTTTCCGATCAGGCGAAGCAGCTTTGGGACTGCGGATATGGGTCTCATAAATTAGGGACCGGTAGGCCGGCTGACTGTCATGACGATCATCTAACGCGCCTGGATTGCCGAATTCCTGCTCAGTAGTAATCGGATGAGCAGCAGAAAACCGGGCTTGATTACGTAATACCCGCGCCATCGTTAAAACAATTCCTTCCAAATGATGTTTTTGGTAAGTAATTCGCAGGTAATTATTAGCTAAATCAACTAGTCCTGGCTGACGGTTAAAGGCCCAGTCGATTGCTTTTGCGACGTATGCCGCCAATTGATCATCCGCCAACTCAGCTAACTTAATCCGGTCTTGTTTCAGCAAACGAATAAATGCCTCCATTGCGTCATGGTAGAACGTTCCAGAATTAGCGTTTGATATCTCCAATTCTTCACGCTTTTTTAACCCAAGCCCATACTTAAGGAAGTATTCATATGGGTTCCGATAAAACGTCTGTAATTGTGAAATTGACGTTACTAGCGTGTTATGGCGCATTTCAGGTAATATGCTTGATTCATCAAAAGTTTGCCCTAATCGATGCGCTTTTGCTTTTTGAGAAACCACCTCTGGATCCAGGTGGCCATATAATTGCGCTGCAAGATCTGATGACAATTTAGTAGTTGTATTCTGGTAATTAAGACTAGATTTTAGCCACCCTAGTCGTTCATGATTTAATTCTCGTGAAACTGCTCGCCATCCTGCACCAATCGATTGACCATCATTCTTGGCACGCCGTTCCACTTGAATATAGTTGGTCAATGTCGATGCTGGCGCTCCTATGAATGGTTTTAATTCATTAAAATCAGCCCGTGGTTGAGGAGCAAATGGCAGATCACTTGTTAAGCGCCGCGCTTGATTATCCCAACGACCATAATATTGAGCAAACCCCTGCATATATGGTGATAGTTTTAATTTATCTTCGTCATTCCCCATTTCTGGTGCAGATAAATATAGTTGCTCACGGCCACTTAGCATCCCTAAGTAATTAATCATTGGCTCATTATCAACCCGTTGCATCCCAGAAATCGGTAGGAATTGATCATCCGACAACCCTTGTTGCAAAATCTCCTTATCAGGTTCACTTAATAAACCGTCACTAATCTTTACTTCTGGCATTACATCATCAGTAGAACCAATCATAAAGACTACTTTCCGCTGATCTGTTTGAACAATTCCTGTTTCTGACACTAATACCTGATCCATTGTCGACGGGATTTGCGAATAAGTTGCCGTTTGAAAACCAACCTGTAAAATCTCCGCGAATTCATCGAGATCAAAGGTACCATTCTTACCTAAGACGGTGACATATTCGTCAAGAAGATTACACAATGCATTCCAAACCTGTTGGGGCTGTTGTGCGAGATCCATTTGGCCACGATCAGTTGCTTCCTTAGTCCATCGTTGTAATTGCTGATCAATGCCTAAATTTTTCAAGCCTTGATAAAGAATCTGGGCCGCTGTTTGACCATCCGTCGCTTCCTGAAGTTTTTGAACGATAGGGGCTACCTGCTCACGAATTACGCTCTTTACCCAGTTGATTTGGTTGGTCCGTTGTTCATTACGCTTCTGTTGTTCTTCATTAATAACAACTTGTTGATTTGCATATGGGATAAATTGCCATTCTTTTTTGTCCAACCATGCATTACCAGTTTTTCCATACTCTAAACACCAGTTTTCAGTCGTATAAATTGCATTCATGAATTCCTGGACTGGATAGTAAGAACGGCCATCATCACCTATTTTCTGTGGAATCACTAACCCGGTTTTAAGTAATTGCAAAACATCCGGTAATTGATAGTGACGACTTGCAATTTTAAATAATGCTTCAAGCAGTGTTACCAGCGGATGGTTCGTCATCGAACGGTCATTATCATTAAACATTGGGACTTCGTTAGCATCAAACACTGGCTTTAGCATCGTCATGTAGCCGTCTAAATGCCGAGTCAACACTAGGAAATCACGGTAACGGTACTGACCGCTTGCTACTAATTGGCGAATTTTAGTGGCTACCCGTTCTAACTCAGCAAACCGTGTTGACGCTGTAAAAAAGTGTACATTATTATTCAACTCAGCTGGTGGTTGTGGTGTACTAAACTGCACTTGTGCCTTCATCCACTCTTCAACACCAACCAGGTCTTTATTCACTCGTAAATCGTGTGCTTCAATATCAGGCTCTAATTTTATCTCTGGATCACTTTGCGCAAAGTTTGCTAACCGATGGTATTGCATCCCTGTTTGATAAAAAAGGGTATTGTCTTCCGGTTCTTTACCATTCCGATATGGTTTATCGAGCACCAGTCCAATTGTGGTAGAAGCAGCATTCTTAATAATTGCTTCAACAACCTGTTCCTCCATTGCTGAAAATTGACCATTGTAGCGATTGAGGAAAAAATGCGTATGCGAAAAGTCTCCCTGGTTAAGTCTTTTCGCCAGAAGTTGGTATACCGCCGTAGTATTTAATTGGTTTGTCATCCCATGTTGGAAAGCTTCGTAAACTTTAAAAAGAACTGTCAATTTATTCCAAAAAGCTGAGGAAATTTGCTCATTATTTGCCTGAGCCCATTTTTGAATATGTTCGGTAATTGCATCATGATCACTAGGGTCAATGTTGGCGGTTTGCAATTCCAGTACTTGAGATGTTAAGTCTTGAATAAAGCCATACCGGTGGGCTTCTTTGGCAAACATTTTCAAATCGTCTTCCGAAAGTCCTTGGACAATTTTTGCGACTAACATCGTCATTCCACTTTGTGAGATCCTAGGAATTTGATAATCGGGTTCATTTCTTAATAAGAACCATGCTAATCGTGTAAAAGAAAGCACCTGAACTTGTGATTGAGCGTAAATTTGGGGCTGATCATCCATCGTCCGTAACTGTTTTAAAACATCAATTTCCGTTGAAAATTTAATATGGTTAGGTACTAAGAAAAAGAACTGGTCTGTTGGATGTGCAATTAATTGATCATGTAATTCATGAACTAATTCTTTTTGATGATCCCTCGATGCTGGCCCATAGACAAAATTTAAGGTGCTCATAGTTATTCCTCCATTCAACTATTGATCCTATTTTATCATTTATTTGGTTCTACACTATTCGGTACTGATGAGTTTTCATCAGTGCCGTTTTTGTATATGATGACAATAAAAAAGGACAATTACCCCAAAAAATACACACACGGTAATTGCCCT
>NZ_JACJKU010000049.1 GCF_016901675.1 Limosilactobacillus coleohominis | reverse complement strand
GACAAGCCATTGAAGAACTAAGTGATTACCAACTGGTTCAAATCAATTGGTATCTGAATTCACGGCCACTTAAATGTCTTAATTGGCATACACCAATCGAGATCTTCTTACTTAATCTACATTACTAAATTCGTTCAAGTTATTTCTTGCAATCTGCCGTTTATTAAAACAACATCATTAATTACAAAATGGTAGCCCGCAGAATATTCTGCTAGCTACCATTTTATTAATTTGGGAGGGGTTAAATTTTCGTTATTATTGATAGTTAATCATTAGCATGTACGTCATAAGCGTTGAGCAATGCATCACCAACACCAGGTGCATCTGGGTCATGTATTCCCTTACCTTTGTCTAAGTCGCGAATTTCTTCGATTTCATCAGGCGTTAATTCAAAATCAAAGATATCTGAGTTGGACTTAATTCGCGCCTCATGGACAGACTTTGGAAAGAACACAATTCCTTCTTGGTTTTCAAAGCGCAAGATTACTTGTCCAGCATTTTTATTGTACTTTTCAGCTAATTTAGTAATCACTGGTTCATGCATAAGGTCCGCATTACCTTGACCTAGTGGCGCCCATGCTTCAAGACGAACATCATCATCCGCTAAGAGCTTACAAAGTTCCTTTTGTTGGAAGTATGGGTTAAATTCAACTTGGTTAACTACTGGGGTAACGTTAAATCCTGGAACAAACTTCTTCCACATTTTCGGTGTCATGTTAGAAACACCAATTGAATGCAACTTACCAGCTTTTTGAGCGTCTTCTAAGGCCTGCCATGCTTCCGTCAACTTTCCATATGGTTGATGAAGTAAGTACAGGTCAAGATAATCTAAGCCCATCTTTTGAAGAGTTCGGTCAATAGTCTTAGTTGCAGTGTCGTAATCATAATATTGTAACCAAAGTTTACTAGTCACCCAAATTTGATCACGAGGGATCCCACTGTCTTTAATGGCTTTTCCTACTTTAGATTCATTAAAATATGCTTGTGCAGTATCGATGTGACGATATCCTGCGTCCAATGCCATCTTAACTGCATCATATGTTGAGCCATCAGCAGGAATTTGGAAAGTTCCAAATCCAATTACTGGAATTGCATTACCATCATTCAATTTAAAAGTTGGGGTTATCATCTTAGTTTTCCTCCTTTTGTACTTGCTTCAAGCTAGAACCAAAAATTTGTTCAATTGTGATTGGGTCACGGTGATCAAAGAACTGACTTTGGTTCTTGTCTAATTCAGCAATCTTCTTCATGTCGTCATCGGAGAGTTCAAAGCGGTACTCTTTCTAAAACTGCGGACAATCTGATGATTACACAGCCTACCATTACCCGTGGATTGCAAAAACTTGAGTCAGAATTCGGTGTTCCATTATTTAATCGTCAGCCAAATCGATTGACTTTGACTAAAGCTGGGCAAATGGCTGCTGAGGGTGCCAAAAAGCTACTTGACGATAACCAAAAATTAGTGGATCGAGTTAAAAATTATGCGGAAAGCCAACGGGTGATTTGGATTGGTGGAACGGCACCTGGCCCATTGATCGTGGCCAACCAGCTTGACATTCCACACCTGGATGTTGCCTCTGAAACTGGTAATTTCATTCTTGTAAATGACGTTACCAGTCTTCTAGAAAACCATGAGGATACTCTAATTCTTTCACATGAAGAAGTACAGACTAATGATGTTGAGTCAATCTATATTGGTAAAGAGCGATTGGATGTTAATATCGATCAATTTACCCTCCTTGCTAATCACCAAAGTGTGAAATTCAGTGATCTAAAGGACATGAGCTTTATTGTACTGAGTGATATTGGACCATGGCGACAAATTATTCAAGACCAGATTCCTGGGGCTAAGTTCCTCTATCAAGGCGAAATGGCAGCCCTTCAAGAAATCACTCGCTACTCCAACTTCCCATATTTCAGTACTAGCGTTACTGAATTGAGTAACCACAAGCGAATAGATGACGATGATCGAACTCGAGTTGTCATTAGTGACGAAGCTGCTCAAATGGAATTTTATGCTGTTTACCTTAAAAAGGATCGGCGCCTTGTTACACCAGTAGTTAAAGCACTAACCAAATTATGGTCAAAATAAGGGCATTAGCGGATTTGATCTGCTAATGCTTTTTTTCGTTATTCTCTTCTTGAACTTGTTCATGGTGAAAGTCTCGTAATGCTTTCCGGTGTTCAGATAAGAAAAAGCCACCCCACTTCATTTTGCCGCGGTCATGGTAATAATATTTAAAAAAGTTCTCTGCTACTTTTTCTGCTTCTGAATCATTATAATAGCGCATTACTGATTCACCTCCCGTGCCAATCGCCGCAGCTCATCTTTCGAAAAATGGTGGTATTGTAAAGTGAAATGGTACTTCGTACGAATTTCATTTAAGAAGATGATGAGCTCCTCAAATGAGCAATTACTAAGTTGACCAATTGAGATGGAACGCGTGAAATGGTAAGGACGATAAATATTAAAGAACAAATTATAACCATGATTGGGTGCATAGTAATTAACGATAATCCAATAACGAACTCGGATAATATTATTTTTAAAGAGCTTGTCTAAGCGACTAACAATCTCCTGACCTACCTTTTTACTCCAGACTTTGTCCACCACTGTGACCACCTACTAACTGACTTCTAGCAATATATGTTGCACCATGTTTTAAACTTGCTGCCCGGACAATCGCCGACTTACCAAAACGGTGGCGAATAGCATCCATGGTGCCTTCTAATTTCACTCTAGCCTCTAGGTTCGAATGAAAAATGTCCATTTGTTCTCCAAAACGCGCCGATAAACGAGTACATGCGACACCAATATGGCGAACGGTCGCTTGTCCATCCCAGTACTTCTCAAATAACCAAATTAACTGTTCGTTAATGCGATTTGTTTCGGCAGTAGAGACTGGTAATTTTATTGAATGGGCAAATCCTGATTGACCAGCGTCATCAACCACTCCCATAGAATACCCAATAAACAGGTGCACACCTTGACATTGCTTGTGTTGGGCGCGTAGTCGTGCTGCTACCTGTACTCCGATTTCCTTAATCACTACTTCAATTTCATTTTGGTAATGATAGTCGCGAGGCAATACTTGCGAATTGCCGATACTGCGGTCATTAACCGGCACCTGTTGCATCATCTTGGTCCGATCAATTCCCCACGCGGTAGTATATAGCTTCGTACCAATGATGCCCATTTGCGACTTAATATAGAATGGATCAGCATGTGCTAGATCATCAACACTAAAAATGTGTAAATTGTTTAACCGTGCCGCGGTTCGTTTGTTAATCCCCCATACATCCCTGAGTTGTGGAATAGTCCAAATTTTTTGTTTAACGGTATTATTAGTAATTACCCCAATAAATTCACGATTATGTTTTGCATAAACGTCGAGTGCCAATTTAGCTTGTAGAGGATTGTTCCCTAATCCGACTGTAACCACCAGTTGTTCACGCTCTTTCACTTCACGCTGAATTTGCTGAATGACATCCAAAATATTATTTCCAAATAACTTCCATGAATGTGTCAAATTCAATAAAGACTCATCAATTGAATACGGCATCAGGTCTTCATCGGTAACGTACTCATTAAAAATCTGGTTAACGGCCGTATTTTTTTGAATATAAAGATTCATCCGAGGTGGCACTACTAACAAGTTTGGATCGTCTGGTAGATCACGACGCCGGTTCACATTTGTAATGTGGTACAACTTCTTAGCCATTGGAGACGAAGCTAGTACTAAGCCACTTCCCGTATTCTCAGCTTCAGACATTACCACCAACGGGGTGGTTAACGGATCTAGTCCCCGTTCAGTACATTCGACAGTGGCATAAAACGACTTATTATCTATAAAAGCGTATACGCCTGCTGCCTCGTCTTGTGTAATCATCTTTCTCATCTCACGAACATATGTTCATAATATGATTATATTAAATAAACAGATGTTCGTAAAGAGCAAAAATGAAAACAGTCTCTCCTGATTAGAAAGACTGTTCTTACCTCTAAACTTGATATTCTAGAACGTTCTTGTTAGTTCCATTAGTAAAGGTTTCATGGAAGTTTTCGAAACTAATCGAAATCATATCTTCCAATGCTGGTTCGGTAAATGAACCCATGTGAGGCGTCAAAATTACCTTTGGATAAAGCTTAGCCAGTTCACGAACTTCTGCATTTGGAATGTCATCAACAGAATCAAACTTATGACCCATGATATCCTTTTCATCAATTACGACATCCCCAGCATATCCGGCAATTTCACCATTCTTAACTGCTTCCATAATTGCTTTCGTATCCGCAATTTCTCCCCGTGCGGTGTTAACTAATACGGCAGACTTCTTCATCTTTTTCAAGAATTCTGCATCAACAAAGTTTTCATTTTCACCTGGGAAGTATGGAATGTGGATAGAAACAATGTCACTAATTGCTAACACTTCATCTAATGACTTGAATTCTACATATTCAGCAGCATGTTTTGATGGATGTGAATCTGATGCTAAGACCTTAGTTCCCATCCCATCATATAACTTAGCCTCGGCTGTACCGATCTTACCAGCACCGATAATTCCCACAGTTGAGGAGTGGATTTCTTTACTGAAGAGATCAGGAGTAACAGTGAAGTTTCCTGCTGCACTATCAATGGTTGCGATATTCGTATGACGGAACATCTGCATTCCTAATGTCATTGCTAATTCAGCAACAGCATATGGAGAATAGTTTGGTACTCGGGCAATTTGAATTCCTAATTCTTTAGCAGCTTTTAAGTCAATGTGGTTGTAACCAACGGACCGTGTAAAGACATACTTGATACCATAGTCTTCAGCAAAAATTTTGAGGTTCTTTGCTGAGGCGGCACAGTTACCACGAATTAAAACGGCATCCATACCTTCTGCTTCATCGACATTGTCGTCAGTCAAAAATTCAGTGACTAACTTTAGGTCAAAGTCGTATTTATTTAATTTTTCAAAATATGGTTCTTCAATTGGCCGAACCCCATAACATACAATCTTCATGATAGTGCTCCCTTTCTATTTAAAATTAGTGGAAAATGCCTGCTGATTGCAAAATACCAAGAATTGCAATCCAGATTGGCATCATAATAACTGCAGAAACTGTAGATAGTAATGATGCATTGGAAGTCAGAACGGCTTCACGGTCATAGCTAATAGCGTATGCAGCTGCTACCGTAGCAGTTGGTGTTGCCATCATAATAACAACAGTTGCAATTGCAACGTAGTTCAATGGCAAAATGTGAGTAGCATTCAAAATCAAAAGAACTACTAAGTTAAATAATGGCACGATAATAACTTTATTGAATGAGTAGTACCAGGAAAGCTTGTTAGTAACGGCATCCTTCAATGAAATTGAACCTAAAGTACAACCAATTGCTAACCAAGCTAATGGTGATGCTAATGAAGATAAGTAGTTCAGTGGACGCCATAACCAAACAGCGGTTTGATCAATCCGGTAGAAAGCAACGTTAGTCATACCACCTGCGGCAATACCGTTCTTCATTAATGGAACGGTAACAGTTGGAATCATTGGTTGGATAATCCAAAGGATGAACCCAAGGATCGTGGCAATGACAATTGGGTTTAAGAACATTTTCTTAATGTTGTCCTTTTCCATCTTTAATCCAGACATCTTAATGTATGCGTAGGAGTAAAGGAAAATCCGGTAACCAATGTTGAAAATTGAACTGTAAAGTACCCCTTCAGCACCATAGATGGCACCAACGATTGGAATACCGAAGAAAGTAGTTGAACCAAAAGTGGTCAAGATTCCCATAACTTCTTTACGGTCACGCTTTTGGCCAGAGTAAAGTAATGGTGCCAAGAAAATCAAAAGGATGTAAATGATAAAGCCCCATACTAAAATACCAATTCCTTGGTGCATTGACTTTTCACTAATGGGTTGCATGAATGAATTAAATGACAGTGCAGCAATAGCAACTGATAAAACAACCTTAGTCAAAACTTTCCCAAAGTTTGGGCCGAATATTCCACGTTTCCGTAAGTAGAAACCAAGAAAGATAATAAAAATGGTTGAGGTAATTGCACTGACGATCGCTTGGTTAGTGAACGTCTTAACAATAGCATTACCGATATTCATAGTCTGTCCCCCTACAACTAGCTACTAACAATCGAGTATTAAATAATTGCTGTTAGCGCGTTATTATAACGTTTTTAATGATGACATACAGCTTGTCGACAACTTGTATACAAGCAATATACTATCAAACCTTGCAGATAAATCAACCCTTTCAGATAATTTTTGTTCTATATTTCACAAAGTTTCTAAAGAAACCCCATTAATATAACCTTTCTCACTAAAATTTCACGATATTAAAAAGCGCCCCTCCTATCATAGGAGAGTAGCTCTTAAACTTAACTAATAAATTTTTTGCACTAATCGTTCAAATAATTTAAGTATGAACGAACCGAATCGTACACCCGTTGAAGGTGGTACGCTAACGCCTTTTCAGCCTCGTCCAGATTCCGTTGCCGCAGCAACTTGATTATTTCTTTGTGTTCTTCAAGTGACCTGTTCATCCGGTAAGGGTTCAACGAACTGACGTGTCTTGTCCGTGCTGTTTGAGCTTTTAGAATGTTTAGAAACTGCGCTAATCGTGGATGGCCCGCAATGTGTGTGATCAATTCATGAAATTCCGTATCCACATTTAAGTATTCATCCCAGTCATTTTTTGCAGCTGCGCTTTCAAAAGCTTCTTCAATTTCATTCAACCGGACAATCGGAATCAAATTGATCGTTTTTTTCAAAGCAAACGTTTCTAAAAGGCTGCGTAACTCATAAACTTCTTGGACAGCATCCACTGTTAATGGTGCAACCACATTTTCACGGCCACGCATTTCGATTAACCCGTCAGATTCAAGTTGCTTGAGCGCTTCCCTCACCGGCGTCCTACTCATATTTAATTTATCTGTGATCTGGTTTTCTGAAACAACTTCATTCGGGTGAAAATGATTATGAACAATCTCACTGCGAATGTAGTCATATGCTTCTTCTTTTCTCGTCATGCCTTTTCCATGCCTTCTATTGAATTGGATGTTTATTAACTAGTTCCTGAACAGCTGCAATTACAGTTTGTCGAACATCATCATCTTTTGGATGATTTAGCATTTGCGCAATTAAATCCGCCACTTTTCTGGTGTCAGTTTCGTCAAATCCACGGCTGGTAATTGCTGGAGTACCTAACCTGAGTCCGCTGGTAATAAATGGGCTCCGTTGGTCATTAGGGATAGACTCTTTGTTAGTCGTAATTTTAACTTCATCAAGCAAACTTTGTGCTTCTTTACCCGTTAAGCCAGTATCGGTAATATCTAACACGATTAAATGATTATCTGTTCCACCAGAAACCACTCTGATATTTTCAGAATGATTAAACTCATCAGCCATCGCAGTTGCATTTTTAACCACTTGGTGAATATAGTCATTAAAACTTGGTTGCAAATCTTCATATAGTGCTTGTGCCTTCCCGGCAATAACATGTTCCAGCGGCCCACCTTGAATGCCAGGGAATAGCGCAGAATTGATTTTCTTACCAATTTCTGGGGACTTGCTTAAAATCATTCCGCCCCGTGGTCCCCGCAATGTCTTATGGGTTGTAGTAGTAACCACATCCGCAATTGGCACTGGATTAGGGTGTACTCCTGCCGCTACTAGTCCAGCAATGTGCGCCATATCAACCATTAGGTAGGCTCCCACTTCATCCGCAATGCCTCTGAACTTTTGCCAATCAATGATCCGGCTGTATGCTGAAGCACCAGCAACAATCAATTGTGGACGTACTTTGAGTGCTAACGCACGAATGTCATCAAAATCTAATTCTTCCGTTTCTGGACTAAGTCCATAGCCATAAGAATGGTACAGCTTACCGGAGAAGTTAACATTGGAACCGTGTGTTAAATGTCCACCAGCGTCCATCCCCATTCCTAGAATAGTATCTCCAGGTTTAAGCAATGCTTGGTACACTGCCATGTTTGCTTGTGAACCGGAATGTGGCTGTACGTTGGCAAATTCAGCATTAAACAGTTGCTTAGCATAGTCAATTGCTAATTGTTCAACCTGATCAACGTATTGACAACCACCATAGTAGCGTTTGTTAGGGTAACCTTCCGCATACTTATTAGTTAGTACTGAACCTTGAGCTTCGCGAACTGCGTCTGAAACAATGTTTTCAGAGGCAATTAACTCAATAGTTTGTTGCTGACGTTTTTCTTCATCATGAATAGCTTCAAAAAGAGCAGGTGAATATGGTGCGTATTGCATGGTATGAACCCCTTTCTATTTCAACGCATTAAACAGTAATTTTATTATACCAAAAATCGTCTAGAAAGCGGTTAATATTATTCCTAGTTTTCAATAGTTGCCAAAGTTCAAATTTCCATTTGCGATCTAATTTGTGAATCTGTTATGATCATCACCGTAATTATTTGGAGGAAATTGATTAATGACAAACTTGCGCAATTATCTTAGTGTGGCAATTTTTGCTTTCTTTGGCGGGTGTTCACGTTCCTTGTTGAGTCAGTGGCTCCCCATCAGCGGAATTATTGTTGCTAACTTACTCGGGTGCTTTCTATTGGCACTGCTCACCTACTATGTTATTGAAAAAGGAATTTTTGCAGATTGGTTATCAACTGGTCTAGGAACGGGGTTCATTGGTGCCTTTACAACGTTCTCCTCGTTTGCAGTTGCAACTGTCCACCTCTCCCAACAAAATTGGTCAGCGGCTATCTGTTATTTCCTGATCAGTAGTGTTGGCGGTCTGCTAATGGCAGTTTGTGGGTTTGTAATTGCCCGTCGCCTTGGTAAGGAGGTCCATTCATGATGATCGTTGGATGTGGCGCAATGATTGGTGCTGTAATTCGTTATTGGATTACTAGTATCTATAAAAGAATGCAGTGGGATTGGCTGCTTGCAACCCTGTTAATTAATCTATCCGGTGCCTTTCTACTAGGATTACTGACTAATCACTTTGCTAATAATCAAATGGCGATTAACTTTGGGGGAGTTGGCGTCTTAGGCGGATATACAACTTTCTCCACCTTCAATACTGAATTACTCGCACTGATTGACGAACACCGGTGGTTCACAATGGGACTATACCTTTTA
The DNA here is from genome assembly GCF_016901675.1 of Limosilactobacillus coleohominis. Lineage (GTDB taxonomy): Bacteria > Bacillota > Bacilli > Lactobacillales > Lactobacillaceae > Limosilactobacillus > Limosilactobacillus intestinavium. The sequence goes on along the minus strand of NZ_JACJKU010000049.1, from coordinate 2,842 downwards.
TTATCCTACGGCGGTGGAATTGCCCTCGCTTTCTTAGGATTAAAGATTTAAACACGAAAAAGGGACGATTTTAAATCGTCCCTTTTTGCTAGTGTTCCTTTCGTTTGCCAAAGCCAAACATACCAAGCATTCCGCTTAATAAGCCTAAGCCGACAATTGCATCAGCATTTTGGTTACCGGTTTGTGGTAATCGATGAGCTTGATTGTGGTTTGATTGGCTAGCATTCATTGATGTCGTTGGTGTACTGGTTGGCTTTCCTGGTTGAGTAGTTTGTCCTTGATCCTCGCCATTTTGACCAGGCTTTTCATTGTCACTAAGTTTAGTGTACTTAACAACGTATTCCAAATTCTCACTATTGTGGTCAACCTGTTGTCCTTCAATTGAAGCATAATCTGGTTCAAACCCGGGAATTTCAGGTGTCACAACAGTAGCAAAACTTTGTGCCGGAGTCCAAGTATCTGAAATGACATCATTTGTCCATGGATTCTTAACAATCGTATGGGTAAAGGTTAGCGTCTGTTCATTGTTAGCTGGCAAACTTAGCCGGCCACTCGTAACCCCATCCGCGTATTCATAACGAATTACCTGGTGAACTGATTTTGTCTCTGTAGTGATATCTGGCGCTGCATACTTAACCACATATTCAGAATTTGGACTGTCATAATTAACGTCCTGAGCACTTCCGGCTGACTCTTGGTCTGGGTAGAAGCCTGTCAGTCCCGGAGTTTCTACAACAGTAAATTGTTGGGCAGGACTCCAAGATGATGAAATTACCTCATTTGTCCATGGATTTATCGTTTCCGTCCGTGAAAATACTAACTCTTGAGTATCATCATCTGGCAATTCAGGACGGCCAGCCGTAATGCCGTCTGCGTACTCATACTTAATATGCTGGTAGACAGTCTTATTTTCAACAACCGTGGAAACTGGGGCAGCATAGTTAACTACATAATAAGTGTCACTAGAGGTTGCAGTGACATTCTCATCATTAGACCCAGCACTTGCCTTATCAGCATAGAAGCCAGTTACTTCAGGAGTGGTAACAGCACTAAACTTGTTCTTTTCCGGTGCCCAAGCTGATGTATCTGCCTCCTCACCAGTCCATGGATTAATGATAATGGTTTGAGTAAATTCAACGGACTGTACATCATCTTTTGACAATTCTGGCCGGCCTTCAGTAATACCATCAGCGTATTGATAGTGAACGTTCTGAGTAACTGTCTTCTTATTTTTAAACTGACGACCAGGAGCATATAAGACCACATATGATGTATCTGGACTATCTTGTGTAACGGGTTCGTTACTTCCGGCTTCTGTTAAGTTAGCATAAAAACCGGGTAACTCAGGTGTTGTAACTACATTAAACTTGCTAGCAGGCGTCCAAAAATCATGAATAATTTTTCCCTGCTCATCTCGCACAATAATTCGTTTAAATGCTAGTTGTTGCTGATTTTCCATTGGCAATACAGGTCGCTCAGCTGTGATTCCATCCGCATATTGATAACTAATGGTCTGGGTAACAACTCTGCTATCTTCCTCAGTAGTTCGTGGAAAGTACTTGACAACGTAGGTCACATCTGGAGTCAAATGAGTAACTTGATTATTACCACCTGCAGATAACTGGTCAGGGTAGAAACCAGCAATTTCTGGTGACGTTACCGCTGTAAACTGTTGGTCCGGTGTCCAGCTATCCTCAAGGATGTCACCAGTAAACGGATTAGTAACCACCCGATGAGTAAATTCGGCAAATTGAGTATTTTCTTTAGGCAAGTTTGGCCGTCCCTCCGTAATACCATCACTATATTGATATTGAACGGTCTGCTTAACCGTAACTTGTTGATTAGTTACTACAAGCTTGACATATACAACACGGGTATCTTCTCCCGGATTAACTGGCGTAATGGTTTGCTGGCTTGGGTCTTGTAATACCCAACCTTGACTGGTTAAATCAGGTGAAGCAGTTGTATCCGCCTTATGTGGATCTGCAGGATCATTATTATAAATTGGTTGCATGTTAGAGATAACATTACCATCTTGATCAACTGGAATAATGTGACCCAAATCAGCATAAATCAATTGAACTGAACTCGTTGTGTTCTCAAATGGATTCCGAGCATACGTCCCGTTGCTGAACTGCTTATAAGAACCCTTTGGTACCTGCAAAGTTTGAACACTGCCGTCTGGTAAAATTTGGGAAATGTTCATGGTCCCATCTGGACTGATTAATTCATAAACCAAAATTTCATTAATTGACCGGTCCCAATTGTAAAGCGTCTTTTGGTAATAGTGGCTAATTTGGAATTGAGAAACTGTGCCAGCAAAATCCTTACCATTAGCTGTGTTGGCTAGACTTCCTTGTTGATTAGTTAGGTAGTGGCCCTTTAGAACTAACTTGTAATTATTAACGTTGGAGATAACGAAGTTTTGGCCAGTAATCCCTGGTACTGGAACGTTTGCAGGCAAGAAATCAGCAAAGTTGTCGTACTTACCATCTTTGTCACGATAAATGTATTCAATCGCGGATGATTGATTATTAGGAGTGATATCTACCTTGTCAGTATAGCTAATGCTATTTTGGTTTCCTAAACCATAAACAGGACTAGAACTCAATTTAGAACCACTCAAGGTTTTAATAGAGAGCGAGGCCGGGACATTAATGGTATTGCCATTAAAGCTCAATTGTCTTGGTGCAGTATTGGAAATCCGGTAGATCTGTGAACGAGTTGGATTTTTAATTGGTGCCCCAGTAGAACTGACTGAAATATCCCGATAGGCATTTGGCGCAATCGCATACCATTGATAATTCTTACTGTACCTATCATCAGTGACGTAGACATATAC
>NZ_JACJKU010000048.1 GCF_016901675.1 Limosilactobacillus coleohominis | reverse complement strand
CTTCGATGTTAATCGCCGGTTCATTAGAGAGATCACGCTTTGGTGTTTTAGTTAAGAGCGGACGAGTGAGGCCTTCAGCTTTTGCAACCTTTTCAGGATCAAAATTCAGGTTAGCAATCAATTCTTGTTCTGTGGATGATAATTCATCAACATCATCATAAATGCCGTCAATTAAGATGCGACCAGTAGTGTCATCACGAAGAGAAGCAAGGGCCTTTGTTAAACGCCATGGCGCTGATTCTGCATAGGAAGCTTTAGAAGAATGAAGGTCAGCATTGGCGGTAGCCACGGAGAGTTCTACGCATGAGATGCCCCGAAGACCCCCGGTAATGGCAATTTGTCCTTGAGCGTTTTTGGCACCACCTTCCCAAATTACTGCATCCGCTTGAAGATCACTTTTATGTGCGTTGGTATATTTAACAACGTGACTGCTCCCGATTTCTTCTTCACCTTCAACATAAAATTTAATGTTGAGCGGTAAACCACCATGTTCTCGATAATATTTAAGAAGGGTTAAGCGAAAAATGAGTTCTCCCTTATCATCATCAGCACCGCGGGCGTATAAAACATCATCCTTAACGGTTGGTTCAAAAGGCTTGGTATCCCACTGATCAAGTGGTTCTGCAGGTTGAGTGTCATAGTGATTATAAAAGAGTACTGTCTTGTCATTATGACCAGTGAAATTAGCAAAAATAACTGGATTACCACCTTGATCCTGCCATTTTTCTACCCGATCAGCACCAAGCTGTTTAAATTGGTTAACAATCCAATCGCTAGTTTCTTGAATACCAATATTTTGGGCAGCGATCGTTTTAAAACGTAAAAGGTCATCGAAATCGTGCCAGTGTTGCAAAATGTATTGTTGAAGTGATGTTGTCATATGAATTCCTCCTAATAAAAAATCCTGGAAACTGCTAATGCAATTTCCAGGACGTTTTTGTAATTGTAACGTGTTACCACCCGTACTTTAAGGTTGCTTCACAGCAACCTCCTCATTGAGTGCCCAAAATTGGATACTCTTACGCTGTAACGGGCGTTCCCGTAATTGGCTGATTATTCACCAACTACTCAAACAACGAGACCATTTTCTTCGGGATGGAAGACCGCTTCCCATCAACGCGGCTCGCTGAACAACCAGTACTCCGGATACTTATCTCATAAAGGTTAAATATTATTTTTGACAATAATATTAGAAAATAATGAGAAAGTCAAGGGCGAATTTAATTTACATCAAATATTTCTCGTAATTAATTGAGGCTCCCGCAACTGTATCTGGTCCACCAGCAAATGAGAAGGTGAGACCACCTTTATCGTCGTAATCAATGGTAGTGACGAGGTTGGAGAAGAACCAGTCATCATCAAAATTGATATGATAATTAATACCATCCTTTTGAATGGAATAAATTGGGCGGTCAGGATGGTTGTCTTTAGCATATCCCTGTTTAGGGCCGTGTTCAGCCGGAATTTTATCGGAAGCGGCAAAAAATTTAACGCCATCCCCATCTTGTAAATTTAATTCAGAAATCAGCCACTTGCTAGCAGCGTCAGTAATTTTGATTTCCATGGTGAAAACCTCCTGCTTGATATTAAAGATATTTTACCATGATTCAGAATTTAAGTTTGTTTTGCTAGATTTACTTTAGCAATTTTCGTACAATGGTATGAGTGCAAATTTTAGTAGAAAGGACGTCAGGGTCGAAAAATCGACAGACGAGTGTGCAACATGTCGAAATATCGTTTACAAGCTGTTTTATTTGTCTTTGTGGCCTTTATGTTAGGCTGCAACGAATACATGATTGTCGGTGTGCTACCGGATATTGCAAAGGAGTATCACAGTTCGCTATCGTCACTGGGATATCTAGTAACCATGTTTGCTCTGATTTATGCAATCTTTACACCAGTGATTACTTCTGTTGCTAATCGTTGGAAACGACACCATGTGTTACTAACCCTAATGGTGGTGTTCTTTATTGGTAATACTTGGACGGCAATGGCTACTAACTACGTCTCCTTGTTGTTATCGCGGATGTTAACAGCAACAGTGGCAGGGGCCATCATCTCCATCGTTTTGGTTTTGGCTAGCTATGTGGCACCACGAGAAAAACGGGCTAGTTTAGTGTCATGGGTATTTGCTGGTTTTAGTATTGCTTCCGTTATTGGGGTACCTTTAGGAACAGTCATTAGCCAACGGTTAACGTGGCATGATAGTTTCTGGATGATTACGGTGTTAACCATTGTGGTGTTTGCCTTGCTGGTTTGGCTAGTACCACACAATACTCCACAGGTTGTGGGTCACCTCAGTGATCAATTCTCACTATTTAAGGATCGCCGCGTGCTAGTTGGCTCACTATTTGTAATTACAGTTTGTGCCTCAGATTATACATTTTATACTTACGTTCGCCCGATCATTACGAACTTAATGGGCTTCGACGATACTTGGTTAAACTGGTTACTTTTTACAATGGGAATCTTCTTTATTGTTGGTAACAAGTTTGGGGGCTTTTTAGCTGATAATGGCGGTGTTCACCGTCTTCCAGGAGTTTATATTGTAATGACCATTCTGTTGTTGGGACTTGCACCAGCGTTCCAATTTAAGTGGTTAGCAATCGTGATTGTAGCAGTTCTTTGTATCACATTTGCCAGTTATGGTGCCTCAACACAATTAATGTTCTTGGATATTGCCGAAAAGAATTATCCGCAATCGCTTGATTTAGCTTCTTCCTTAAACTCAATTTTTGCTAATATTGGAATTTCACTTGGTTCTTTAGCAGCGGCCGAAACAGTACGTTTTGCTTCATTAAGGAACGTCGGTAATGTAGGTGCTATTTTTGGTGTATTGTCCATCCTTCTGATTTGGTACGTTAGTCGGCATTATGAAGGAATGCGTTATTAGTTGCCTAAGAAGAATTATCTATTTGCAAAAGTTTCTGGGACTCAAATAGTTGCAGGAACTTTTTTTAATTCAACGGGGCCACATTGAATGGTCATTATGATAAAATAAAATTTCAAATTATATGATGGAGGCAAGAGCATGGAAACAACAGTTAAGTTAGCAGGAAAGGAATACGTTGATATTACTGAAAACAATGAGATTGCACCGGTAAGAGCTTATATCCAGTGTTCCTGGTTTAGTCCTGAAGAAATTAAATTTATGGAAGAAGGACTAACCGCATTGGGTCAAAACAAGACGGTCTCATTAAAATATAGTCACCACCCATTAAGTCACCAGTTTAATGATATTAATGTTAATGAACATCCAGAAGTGATGGATGATCTTACGTGGCAACAAAACACCTATCAAATGGATATGCATGCTATGTATGGCAATGATATGGGGATTGGCTTCTTCATGCCAAGCAAACCCGATGTTGGGCAAGCATATGAACAAGGAGTGCTATATGCACTGCACAAGCCAAATGTGGTGGTAGTTCCTGATGACGAAATGAGTATTCCATTAAACTTGATGGTTGGGTGTGGGAATACTCAAATTATCAAGATGAGTGAAGTAGCTGATTTTGATTTTCATGATGTTGTCTTTAAACCTTACTCTGGCAAGGTGTTTTAAAAAATTTTTCTAAAGGGCTTGCCTTTTAAAAAAAGGTTTATTATAATATCTAACAAATCAATTAAAAAACGATTAGAAAGACGAGTAAATATTTTCATTCGTATAGTGAGTGAAGGATAGTGAGAACTTCACCGACCCTGTGATATTGAAAAACCCTTTCCAAGTTGCTAACCCAAATGGTCTTCAAAGTAGGCTTAGTCGTTTCCAGCACGTTACCGCTGGCAGAGTATGTTAGTACTCTTATTGAGTGACCTAGTCATTAGACTAGATAACTTGGGTGGCACCGCGGAAAAAAGCCTTTCGTCCCATGATTGCAGGGACGGAAGGCTTTTTATTTGCGTTCCAAGTCAGCAATATTAAGGAGTGCATCAATATGACAGAATTAATTATTCCTAAGGATTACGATCCACGTTTGTCAATTCGTGAAACAGAAGCAGCTATTCGTTACATTCGTGAAACTTTCCAAGATGAATTTGGTAAGGAATTGAACTTACAGCGGATGTCTGCACCAATGTTTGTTAAAAAGAGCACGGGGTTAAACGACAACTTAAACGGTGTAGAAACCCCAGTTTTCTTTGAAATGAAAGCATTACCTGGTGAGACCATCGAAGTTGTTCATTCACTTGCTAAATGGAAGCGGATGGCATTGAAGCGTTATGGTTTCGGTATGCATGAAGGACTGTACACCAACATGAACGCCATTCGTAAAGATGAAGACTTAGACAACTTCCATTCAATTTACGTTGACCAATGGGACTGGGAAAAGATTATTGGTAAGGATGAACGGACTGAAGAAACTTTAAAGGCGACTGTTAAAAAGATCTTTAAAGTGATCAAACACATGGAACATGAGGTTTGGTATAAGTTCCCACAAGCCGTTTACCATTTACCAGATGAAATTCACTTTGTAACCACCCAGGAACTGGAAGATCGGTGGCCAGACTTAACACCAATGGAACGGGAAGACAAAATTGCTAAGGAATTAGGTTGTGTCTTTGTAATGAAAATTGGTGATAAGTTGAAGCGTTCTGGCAAGCCACACGATGGTCGGGCACCAGACTACGATGATTGGGCGCTGAACGGTGACATCATTTTTTGGTATGAACCATTACAAAAGAAACTCGAAATCTCTAGTATGGGAATTCGGGTTAGCCCAGAATCAATGAAGTACCAACTTGAACAAGCTGGGGCTACTGATCGTGAACAATTGCCATTCCATAAGCAATTATTGGAAGGCAAACTCCCATACACCATTGGTGGTGGGATTGGTCAATCTCGGTTATGTATGCTGCTTCTCGGCAAGGCTCATGTCGGTGAGGTTCAAGCAAGTATCTGGCCTGAAGACATGCAAAAGAAATGTGCTGCAGCCGGAATTCAATTACTATAATCCAAAAGTCACAATCTACTTAACCAGTAATGACATTACTACTTATCCTACTTCACACCTTGTCAATTACTGGTAAAGAGCAGATTTTCAAAAGCGTCGCTACGGTGACGCTTTTTTGTTTGCTTTCAAAATAAATTATAGTATAATTAGAAAAATTAAAATTTCCTAATAAAGCAGGTGAGCAAATGTTTAGTCAAGTTGGTAAATTAATCTATCAAAATGAGGCAGTGGCCCAAACGGCAGACTTTACGATGGGCATTGAGATTGAGATGGACCGAATTGATAGTCAGGGTAATTTGAGTCAGGAACCTTATCCTTCCAGTATTGGTGATGAAAAAACTAATCCCTGGATGACCAATGATTTTTTGGAAGTGATGTCAGAGACGGTTACACCAGCGGCCGATTATGCACTGGAGGCAATGCACTACTTATATGCACTTAATACCACATTACGTAATGCTTTGGCACCGGGGGAATTATTGTGGCCGCTTTCCATGCCACCACGATTACCAAAGGATAAGACAAAGTTAGTCTTGGCTAAAATGGGTCCTAAAAAAGAAGCCTATTTGAAAGAGTGGGCCAAGCGTCATGGTTATGCAGCCGGAACACCTTGTGGGGTGCACATTAATTTAAGTATCAAGCCTTACATTGTTAAATTAGTCCAAGCTAACCAACCTGACAGATTCCCAACCGAACGGGATGCTAAGAATTACCTGTATACCGTTGTAGCTCAGGGATTTGTGCGCTATCGCTGGCTATTAACCTATCTGTTTGGTGCTAGTCCGTTAGCAGAAGCAAATTATTTAACACCGCAACAACATGTGAAGCATCCGATGAGAAGTATGCGCCAAAGTTCATACGGTTTTGGTACCAAATTCCGGGGAGACTTTACTGATCTGGATCGTTATGTAGCACGAATTGAAGAAGGGGTTAAAGAAGGCATCCTAACCTCAGACTATGAATTCCATGGGCCAGTTCGTTTTAAGGGGAATTCTGAACTAAAGAAACTTCAAAAAGAGGGCATTCAGTATGTCGAATTACGGATGTTGGATTTGGACCCGACAACTGCAGTGGGTGTCAAAACAGTGACTTTGCGTTTTATTCGCTTATTAGCTAGTTACTTCATTATGCATCCCGCAATGACTATTAGCGAGGTTGATGAAGTGTTGAAGCAGGCCGATGAGTGTAACCGAGTCGTAGCTGAGGAAGATCCACGGGAAGTTACGCAATACCAATCAACTGCGTTAGCATTAATCAAGCGGTTATCACAATATGCTAACCAAATTCAATTAGGCCCTGAATATACTGAAATCTTAGATGAACTAGAGGATCGGATTTTAAACCCATTATTAACACCGAGTGCACAACTATTAAACTACGTTGAAGACGGTTCATTAACTAAGTATGCACTGCAACGTGCTAAGCGTTACCAAGAGGCCGCTCTTGAGAACCTTCACCCATTCCATGGCTTTGAAGGTGGCAAAATTTACTCAACTGCGGAATTAAAAGAAGCATTAACCAACCTTAAATAATTGACAATAATAAACGAGGCAGCGGTCGAATTAGACTGCTGCCTCGTTTGTTAAGCTTAATTATTCTTTTGTGCAACTTGACCAGCTCTTTGAACTAGGTCATGGAAAAGGTTTTGTGCCACTTCATCATGCTTATACATGTTTTCTGGATGCCACTGAACGGCTAAAATCTGGTTGCTGTTCACAGATTCAACCGCTTCGATAACTTGATCATCAGCAGTAGCCGTAACCTTTAAACCAGGTGCCACATTATGAAGTGTTTGGTGGTGGCGTGAATTAACATATGCTCTTTCACCAGCTAAATTGCGGATGCGACTATCTGCAACTGTATTGACATGGTGAGTAGGGAGGTTTCCAGGTGCTAATTGAGAGTGCTTGATCTTCGCTACAGGATTCTCTGTAATATCTTGATAAACTGTACCACCAAGGCCAATGTTAATCAGTTGCATTCCTCGACAGATCCCCATAATAGCTTTACCAGCCTTTACAGCTTCTTTGAGTAATTGGATTTCAGCAAGATCACGCTTACGGTAAGTCATCCCTAAACCCGGGTGGGGCTCTTCTCCATAGAAGGTTGGATCGATATCTTCACCCCCGGCAAAGATAATTCCGTCAAATAAATCAACGTAATTAGAAACTAATTCTGGCGGAATACTTGGAATAATCACCGGTAGAGCATGGGACTTTACAAGTGCTTCAATAATCGGACGGGGTGCAAAAGAGGCATCTCGTTCATTAATGACGCTGGTGGCCTCAGTAAAAGTGTCAGCTGAAATGGCGATTCTGGGAATCATTTTAATCATCCTTTCATCATTTGTTAATGGATATAAAATACCATAAAAAATAGTGCTTTGTATACCTGTTGTAATAATTATTTGTTACACTAGTAGAGTTATTGTAAAGGTGGTGGCAATCATTCATCCGCAACTAAACGTTTGGTGGGTTAGTCAACTGGTGATTAGCGTGCTGCTTTTTGTAATCTTGTACTGGTTAATTAGCCGTTCCCAACGGTTTAATAATTGGGAATTAACAGTTCAAAAAAGGTGGTTAAGGCTTCACAATGGGTGGGGCTGGCAACTGATTGCCAACTTGTTTGATCCTAAATTATTAGTACTTTGGGATTTCCTATTAGCAGCCTGGTTAATGTTTCAAGGACAGCGAGCACGGTCGTTGTTCGTATTAATCACTTTGGGAACGGTCGACGTACTGGGAATTATGATTAAATACACTGTTAAAAGAACACGACCAGGAACCTTTACACAAGCTAGACCAAGTTATAGTTTTCCGAGTGGTCATACTTTGGGAATCACCGTCATGGCGCTGATGTTCCAGATGCTATTTATTAACCATTGGGGACATATTGTTATTTTGCTAATTTGGCTACTGGTAATTGTCAGTCGCCTAACTTTGCATGCTCATTATCCATCTGATGTGATCGGTGCAGTGCTGTTAGCATACGGTTGGTGGATTGGTGCAGAGTTGTTGTATTTATTAATAATGAGGTGAAAAATAGAATGAACGCACGACTAATTCAGTTTCATATTAGCCCGCAAATTGAAAAGCAAACAGATCAAAAGAATCGTGCAGCGGTACAAAATGGTTTCAATTTAGAATTTGTGGCTAAAAATAAGTACATTTCTGAAGATATGCGCGGGGTACCACAGTTTCGGCGTGAATTGCGTCACAAGATGCAACACATTGTAGATCAATTTAACGAATATTACCGCTGGAACATTGAAAAAACTGCTGAGATGGAAGGTAATGAAGAAAACTTTGGGGCAATGGAAAACCTCAATGATGTTGTTAAATATCTAGTTAGCCTTCTGAAAAATGATTTCTTAGTACCAAACGAGCTTGAATTAACCGCCATCCATATTGTTGGTGACTTTAATGTCTATGCTCCAGGCAATGATACTGAATTAAAAAAGCAGGCAGAGAAGATTAGAACAGAATCAATTAAAGAGTTCCGAGCAAGGCAATCCCAACCAATGCCGAGACCGATGAATATGCAATCGCATAAGTAAAGAGGAGAATAATTAATGAAGAAGTTGATGCAAAAACTGGGCTATCTATTGTTGGTAGTTTTAACAGTGGCAATGAGTTTGAGTGGATGCCTGACGGCAGTCGCACATGCAGATGATGGTGTGGATGCGCAGGCAGCCATTACGATGGATGCACAAACAGGGCAAATCCTGTATCAGAAGAATGCTAATCAATTACGTGCTGTTGCTTCCTGCACGAAGATTTTAACTTTGGCAGTAATTGAGCAGGACGTTGCCAATGGCAAATTGAAGTGGGATCAGAAGATTAAAATTAATCATCACGTCGCTAAAACGTCCACGGATTGGCACTTTTCGAACGTGGAATTGAAGCAGGGACACAGTTACACGGTCCGGTCACTGTGTGAATCTATGATGATCGTTTCCGCGGATGGTAGCGCAGAGGCGTTAGCACTAGCGGACGCTGGTAGCACCCAGGCATTTAATAAAAAGATGCATGCCGTTGCCAAAAAAGCGGGAGTCACTGATGCTAAAATTTACAATATGATTGGCCTTTCAAACGGTGAATTAGGTGAAAACGGGATTAAAGGGGTTAGTAAGAAGGCAGAAAACGCCTTTTCAGCTAAAGACATGGCATTAATTGCACGTTACCTGGTCAACACATATCCTGATGCTTTGAATATTACAAAAGAAAATAATGTTGAGTTTAAGGTTTCTGACAAGCAAAGCTATAACATGAAAAATATTAATGCAATGCTTCCTAATAATGGTGCCGCTCCTAAAAACGGAACTATGGATGGCTTGAAGACGGGATCTACAGATAAAGCAGGAAACTGTTTTGTTGGTACTGGAGTCTTTAATAATCGGCGCTTAATTACTGTTGTTTTGGGTACTGATATTAAGGACTTTAGTAAACAATTCAATGCCACTAATAAAATGTTGGAAGCAGTTCAAGGGGCTTATCAGCCAGTTAACATCAAGCAGCTAAACAATGTAAAGGGTGTTAGTTCCAAAGTGAAGGTTGCTCATAGTAAGCAATCAACCGTTAAAATTGGGATGAAACAGCCAGTTGCACTGTGGTTGCCTAAGGGAACCAATCTTAAGCAAGTCAATGGTGAGATCGTTCTGAAAAGCAATTTAAGAACAATTGGTGGTCACAAGTTACGTGCGCCAATCAAAAAAGGACAGACTGTTGGTAGTTTAAAGGTAGCTCCAATTAAGGGAATGCCAAGTGTTAAAATTCCGGTAGTAGCTCAACAATCAGTTGCTAAGCATTCAGTTTTTAATTAAATTACGATAAGGGATGTGAAAGAAGTCGTTGGTGACTTTGCTTTCACATCCTTTTTATGTTGAGTCATGAGCTTGCCGAAAAAAAGTAATTTCAGTTATACTGGAGGTGCCACCATAGCTCAGATAGGTAGAGCACATCCATGGTAAGGATGAGGTCATCGGTTCGAATCCGATTGGTGGCTTATCTTTTATTATTTTAATTTGCAATCAGAAAACGTGCGAGTGCCCCAATTTGCTGGATGAATCTAACAATTTGTGGGCACTTTCATTATTTTCAAAACGTATACATATTTCTTTTTTGGAAGTTTATAATGTAAAAAGTAATAATTAATCAAAGTGAGATGGAGGAAACTAATGGAGTTTATTGCAACGCTGGTCATTATATTATTAGTAACGCAAATTGTTTCACATTTTAGTATGCGCGTTGGAATCCCGGATGTGATTGGACAAATTATTGTCGGAATTGTGCTGGGACCCGCAGTGCTAGGGTGGATTAGTCAAACCCACATGATTAACGAGTTCCAAGAAATTGGGGTAATTATCCTCATGTTTATTGCTGGGCTGGAAAGTGACTTAAGTTTACTAAAGAAGTACTTAAAACCGGCAATTGTGGTGGCGTTTATGGGGATGGCCCTGCCAATCATTGTGATGGGGATTGCTTCAGACCTTTATGGAATGCAGTGGTTTGAGTCGCTCTTTATCGGGGTGATTTTCTCAGCCACTTCAGTTAGTATATCTGTTGCGGTTTTACGTGACTACAACCAACTAGGTAGTAAAGAAGGCGCCACGATTTTAGGAGCAGCGGTTGCGGATGATATTGGTGGAGTGTTCTTACTGAGTATCTTAATTAGTATGATGAATGGTAAGGGCGGTGGCCAACAGATGAGCCTGCCATTAGTTATTCTCTTACAAATCGTTTTCTTTGGTGGAACCTACTTGTTAGTACGGTGGTTGGCACCATACTTAATGGAAGTCAGCAACGATCTGCTAACCACGGCAGCACCAAGTGTGATTGCTATGATTCTGTGTCTAGGTATGGCTGCACTGGCTGATGCTGTTCACCTGAGTGGAGCGGTTGGATCGTTCTTCGCTGGGATTGCAATTGCAAACACGCAAAAAAGAGAAACCATCAACCGGAGCTTCGTACCAATTGGCTACGCCCTGTTTATCCCAGTCTTTTTCGTTAATGTCGGCTTAAGCATGCGGTTTGATCATTTCTTAGACTCATTATGGTTCATCATTTTAATGACCATCTTGGCCTGCTTGACGAAGTTGCTTGGCTGTGGTGGCGGAGCAAAATTAACGGGCTTTGACTGGAACAGCAGTTACATTATCGGTAGTGGGATGATTGCCAGAGGTGAAATGTCGTTAATCACGGCACAGATTGGTTTTCAATCGCACCTGTTATCAGAAAAATATTATTCTGACGTGATTACAGTGATTGTCTTAGCTACGATTTTAGCGCCATTTATTTTGAAACATTCACTTCACCGGATGCATGGTCCACAGGAGGATTAAAATGAAAAAAATATGGCAATGGATATTGTTAGTAGTTGTAGTAGCTGGGCTAGGACTTGGCTATTACAGTGGCCATTTATTTGCAAAAACAATTGATTATCAACCAGAGAGTCACCGGCCTGCAATCGGTACTCCGACCTTTTTCTTTCATGGATATGGTAGCAGCTATCATGCAGAAGAATACATGGTTAATGGTGCTGTCAAAGAAGGAATTACTAGTAAAAATGCTGTCATTCGTGCGAATGTGCGTCCCAATGGCAGCGTGAAATTAACTGGGAAAATTAAGGCCAATAGTAAAAATCCAGTAGTGGAGGTTAATTTTGATAACCCTCGAAATGGTAATTATAAGGTTGACGGCAAGTGGGCCCGAAACGTAATTGTTATGCTCCAGAACCATTACCGTTTTCAACGAATTAATTTAGTAGGTCACTCAATGGGTAATATGGCAATTATGTATTATCTCCGGGAATATAATAATGATCACCAATTGCCAATCTTAAATAAGCAGGTTGCCATTGCAGGTCATTTTAATGGATTAGTCATGGCAGACAATAATAAGAATAATGACCGAGTAGCATCCGATGGGAAGCCGTTGAATAACGTAACAAAACAATATCGCTACTTAGAAGCGTTGCGAAAGACTTATCCCAAATCAGCTGAGGTGCTGAATATTTATGGCAATAAGGGGAATGGTACTGATGGTGATTTAACAATTCAGTCTGCTCAGTCAATGAAGTATCTAGTTCAACCCCGTGCTAAATCATATCAGGAGCAAGAAATGAAGGGTCATCAGGCTTCTCATAGTAGACTGCATCATAATGATGATGTGAACGCGTTGCTTTATAGTTTCCTTTGGAACAGAACAGTTTAATTTAGATAATGGCAGATTGTAAAATTTAAGTTGAACATTTAAGTGGACAGAAAAACCCATCAAGGTCTTTAATGGTGTTACCTCAACATTCCATTAGAAAGAAGGACCTTAATGGGC